>JAZODZ010000182.1:0-17154 GCA_045597285.1 Myxococcota bacterium | reverse complement strand
CCTTTGGCCTGCCGAATGGCTTGCAATGCCGCTTGACGAAGAGCGGGCTGCATAATCTGATTGAGCTGATGACGGGCCGTGTCCGAGGCAAACGCGTATTTGGCCAGAATGGCGCGATTGATAGACGCACCATCGATGACGTCGGGACCGAATGCCTCGCGGAGCTTTTCATGCACTTCGGGCTGGCGGTGCACCGTGCGCGTGAGCTGATCGGCATCGACTATCGCATATCCCAAAGCCGGGAGCATGGCGGAAACCGTAGATTTCCCAGACCCCATGCCTCCCGTGAGTCCTGTCACTGAATGCGCGTTGAACATCAGAATTCGATTGTTCCGAGTCGCCCGGAAATGCGGACGATGTCACCGGTTTTAAGGCAACTGAGCAAGCCCGGCACCGACACGACGGCCGGAATGCCGTATTCCCTTGCGACGACGAAGGCGTGCGAAAGCGGGCCGCCGCGCTCGGTCAGAATCGCCGATGCAACGAGAAATAGCGGCGTCCAGCCGACATCGGTCGAGGGTGCGACGAGGATTTCGCCATATTCTAGATCGGCGGCATCTTCGAGCGTTCTCGCAACGCGTACTTTTGCGCGGACACATCCCGGCGAGGCGGGAATGCCATATAATACACGCGAACCGGCGATTTCAGCGGGTTCGCTGCATTGATTTGGATGCGTGACAAACGTATCCGGGAGTACGCAAGCCGACAGACAGGCTTCGTGACGCGCTTTTCGGAATGCAACCCAGAATGGCGCATGAACCGGTGGTTCGTGGATGCCGGCGAGAAATTCGTCATAAGTCAGGAAAAAGATATCGTCGGGGGATAACAGAATGCCTTTGCGCGTCCATTGTTCGGCGACTTCGAGGAAAAACTTACGGAAAAGGCCGAGGACATCGACGACATAGGAACGCCATTTTTCGCGCAGGCGAGAGTTTTTCTGCGTCATTTCGAGAAGTTTCTTGAAGACGGGGCGCATGACGGCAGAAAGCGTCGAATGGAAGTCATCCGTATGTTTTTCGCGGTCGCTCGACACGGAATTGACGATATTTTTAGCGTCATTCTGAATGCCGGATTTGAGATGTGCGCGTATGACGCGGAACAGGAATCGTGGATTTTCGCGCCATCTCGGCGTGGCGAGTTCGGCTTCCTGGTTGGCGCGTGCTCCATAGAGCTGCATGAATCGCTGCAACAGCGTTTCGAACTCGTCAAACCCTTCCAGCGGTCGAATGCGGTTGATAAAATCATCCATATTCTGGAAAGATTCTTCTTCGATGAATGCGGCGGTTAAATCGGGGTAATTGTGAATGACCGAGGCCATGTCGAGCAACGCAAGGCCCGGCGCGGCGCACTGGACATCGAGAAGACCGCTGAACATATATTGTTCGAGTTCGTTCGATTCCGTTTCATCGAAATGATCGATAAACTGTGAACATACGATATACGAAGCGAGAAATGCTCCGGCGGCCGAAAGCATATCGAAGGAAGAGCTCCAAAACAGATCGTTCAGGCGATTGAAAGTCGATTGAATTTCGGTGCTCGATGCAGATTTGAGGTCAATATTGAAAAGTGCATCGCGTTCTTTTTCAAAGGTTTCGGCTTTTTGGGGCAACTTTGAAATATTCGACTGTATTTTAATGAGTTCGGCGATAGATCTGGGCAGATTCAGCAGGAAATGCTTTCGGCTGAGGTGTTCGATATTAAAAGCGAAATCCCCGAGCGCCTTAATGCCGGCAATTTTCCCGAGAAGGGCAGGCTGTATAAAGGGGATTTGATTGGCGACGCTGAGAAATTGAGAAATATTGATATAAATATGGCCGTTAAATGTCGTGACGAATGTATAATTGGGCGGAAATTTGAGGCCGAACGAGGCAAAGATACAATCGAACCCCATTTGGGCGATATACATGCCGACGCTCCATGTCATGGGCGTGGCGACGCCGGACAAGGCTTCGCCGACATTGACATTGGAATAGAGCGTGCGGTCGTCGATGTGTAGATTTTCTGCGATATCGCGGGCCTGGAGGATATTCAGGCGATTATTCTCAAAGGCGAACTCGATGTCCTGCGGGCGACCGAAGCAAGTCTCTATTTTTTCGGCAGTCTGAATTAAATGCCGGATTTGGCGTGGTGTAAGACATTCAGAGACGCAGTCTTTGTCGATGTCGGATGTGGACAGAGTGAGTGATTCTGCGGCTTTTCCATCGACGACATTCGCGCCCTGGCCATGCGAAACGTTGATGAGTACCGTCCCCTTGCCTTCCATCGGGTGCTGCGAGAAAACGACGCCAGCAGTTTCGGAATCCACATAAGCCTGAACGATGACGGCCATCGCGGGCACCGGGGCGCTCAGGTTGTTCTGGATGGGATAGAGAAGGCGTTCGCGGGCAAAAAAACTCTTCCACACGGTTCGAATCGCTTCGAGACAGCTTTGGATGCTGTCGACGCCGATGACGCTCTGCTGAAGCCCCGCAAATGAATGCGTTTGCGAGTCTTCATCGGTTGAACTCGATCGGACAGCCCACTTTTGGACGGGCACAGCCGCCATGGCAGATTCGAGTGCCTGAATAAATTCAGAATCAAATTCCAGCTTTGAAATGCAATCCTGAATGGTATCGGACGGATATTTTTTTATAATATTATTTATATATTCGATAAAAATATCCGTCGGAATGACAAAGCCATCGGGAACTGGGAAATGCCCGTGTACGAGAATCCCCAGGTTGAGACCTTTGCCGCCGAATTGGTGGCGAAGCCGGTTGATTTCAGTTCTTTCGCCATACTGTCTGGCGATTTCTTTTAATGCAACAAACTGCATTGGACAAGCCTCCAGGCTTTTGATGCGCATTCCATGCGAATGACGGCAGTTTCAGGTAATGTGATGACAACCTGATTGCCAGAAAAATGAACGTTGTCGGGAGAAATAGACTCGGACTGCACCTTTCTCCGAATTGTTCGCTGTTGAGCCCCGTTTAATTCCGGATGCCTCTCCCCATATTCGTTGAGAGCAAGGCTAAATGTATTCGACTGAAGAATATGGATAATGTTTTGTTTTTGCTCTTCAACTGAAAACAACTTTCCGGGAAGGCTGGACAGCTTCCAGTCTCCGTTTTCATCGAATTCCATTTGTAGAGAGCCGCAAACATCGCCTCTTGGTTGTGATGATATTTCAAACGCCACGTCGTCTTCTTCTATCATTTCTGCATATTCAAGAAAGATATCGTAATTCTCGGTAAAATATGCCTTAAAGGAGGGCTTGTCATATCGGTCACCAAGATCAGCCGATAAATATGTATAAACTGCATCGCTATTTTTGTCTAGAACAGCCTGATAAAATGCGTGAATCTCGGAATGCAATTCTGTTTCGAGAGCGGCTTTGGGCGAAACCGGTGAACTGCATCCCGATACTAAAAGACAGATGAAAACTGAAAATAAGTAAATGAATTTCATATATTATTACAAATTAGATATATCATTTAGATTTGGACTTTTTACCGGATGATTTTTTGTTGGAAGACTTTTTATTCTTGGAATTTTTTTCGTTCTCGAGGTTTTCCTGTTTTTCGAGAGCATCGAGGTCTTCGAGCGAGAAATCATCGAGGTAATCATCGAAATAGGCATCGAATGAAGCATCCGTCTGCCGTAACGCGCCCCTGACTTTGCTCAGTCGACGATAGCGAGTGGCGGCGGATTCGTTCTGGATCGGGATATTTTCGATTGCCGTGAGCAGGCGCATATATTCAGTTTGTTTTGTCTTGTCGATTTCATCGACATAGCGTTTTCGAAGCGTCATGGTGTCGAATATGAAATCGAGTTCAACCGGGTTCGCATTGACGACGAGCTGTATGATCTCCATCTGGCGTTCGGGTGGCAACTGGCTCGCAGACTTGAGCATCGCGGAAGCCACCTGGCTGACTGTTTTTTCTGTTTCGGGGCTTCCCCCGAGCATACACCCGAGGAACCTGTCGCGGGCGCTACACGCAAGGCTGACTTCGAACCCGGAGGATACATTGTTCGTGATTTCGAGGAAACGTTGGATGGTTTTCTTGTCGCGCTTGGCCTTTGTCGCGTAAGCCACGAGCCGGTTTTTTAACTCCAATGGCATTCGGATTTCCGAAACAACGGCATCGGTCTGGGTCAGGATGGCTTCGACGAGAAACCATGTCGCCCGTTCATCGAGGGTTAGTGTCGTGTCGCTCTTTGTCGCCGCACTGTCATATTTTGCTCGCCGCTGGGATGACGTCAGGCGCTTGTCGCTTTGTTGATTGGCAATGCGTTCCTGCGGATTGACTTTGGTTTTATGCGCCGTTCCGTGAACGGAGTTCGCATCGAGGGCTTTGAGTTCCGCCTGTTTTTTCTGTTCAACCGCACGGATTTCCTCGATGACTTTTTCTTTGTCTTTGGCGTTCAAATCCTCGAGGAGCTGATTGCGGAGCGCATCGAGTTCTTTTTCATACTGCTGTTCGATCTTTTCCTTTGCATCTGCGATTTCTTTTTGCGCCTGTTCGAGTTTTTGTTTTTCCTGTTCAACCCGTTCAGGTGTGATGACCACACTCTGCTTTAGGCTGGCCATGAGTTCTTCGTCGGCCTGATTGATGAGTTCCTGGGTGGTCGAGCGGAACTCGGTCTGCCCCATCGTACCGAAGCGCGACTTGAACGGCGCGGCAAGTGACTGGTATTTCTGGTATTTGAGCGTTGCCCTGTCAATCGTGGTCTGCAAAAAAGCCGCGCCTTTGGAAACAACCTCGCCATGAATCTGTACATCCGTTACCGGTTCGAACGAAGTGCCATTGACAATAAATACTCCCAGACCAATGGTCGTCGTCTTTTCTTCCATGATCCGCATCGGGACATTTCCCGGGGCGTAGAAAAGGCTTTGAATCGGCAGCTTTTTGCCGTGATCATCAATGAGTTTCTGGAATTTGACCGTCACTGCGATGAGGAAGTTTCGCATTGACTCGCTGGCGAATGTCCGTCCGTTGACTTTTGCGGATTCGGCAATGGCGAGGTCTGGATTATTGGATAGATCGTAAGGCTTATCGATTTGGAGATAGCCTTCGGGCCAGAAACCGGAACCGAAATAACTGCTGACAGCCCCGGGCCCAGTCGGTATGCCATCGGGAATTGTTTCGAACCGCGCATTCTCAATATAGGCACTCCACGCAGGATTGTCATAAGTCGCGGGGACAGGCGCAGCCACTGCAAGGCCGGAAATCATGACGGCGCAAGCCAAAAGCACAAAGCTGATAAGATGTTTCATCGTCTTAACCTGTACAGATAAGGACAGCTTCGCCCGGCAAGCCGGGCGCGGCAATCTATAAACATATTTGAACAAGATTGGAAGTTTTAACCGCGTAAAGCGTATAGCGTTCGGATGTGTGCTGACTGGAATTTCCTGTCTTTCTTTGCTATGTTATTGATTTTTCTGCGTGTATGCTTTTGTGACTCTTCATTACGGCAAAGGAAAACGAAATGAAAAACAAAATAAAGTGGATTATGGCACTGGGATGTGCATTGGCACTGTGTGGTTGCGACGACAGCTCTTCGGTTTCGGGAGGTGACTGTCAGGAAGGCGATATTAAATGCGATGGCAATGTTCTGATGATATGCGGTAACGACGGCGAATGGGCGACAGTTCAGACTTGCACTGGCAACACCCCGATATGCGATGCCGCCAGCAAATCGTGTGTAGCCAATTCCTGCACGCCTGACACTGCAAAATGCGACGGCAACACCCTGACGGTTTGCGGAAGCGATGGCAAATGGGGCACGTCGACGACTTGCACCGGCGATACGCCGATATGCGATGCTGAAAGCAAATCTTGCAAAGCCAATTCATGCACACCCAATACGGCTAAATGTGATGACAATGTTCTGATGATTTGTGATAAAGACGGCAATTGGAGCTCGCCAACGACTTGCACCGGTGACACCCCGATTTGCGATGCCGAAAGCAAATCGTGCAAAGCCGAGTCATGCACGCCAAATACGGCCAAATGCGACGGCAGCGATCTGTCGATTTGCGGCAAAGACGGCAAATGGGGCAAGCCAAAGACTTGCACCGGCGACACGCCTAAATGTGACGCCAACACGAAATCGTGTGTTCCCTGTTCGGAAGGGGATGTCAAATGCGACGGCAATGCCCTGACGGTTTGCGGTAGCAATGGCAAATGGGAGAAGTCGAAACTTTGTGACAACAAGGCACCGTATTGTAATGCCGATTTGAAAGCGTGTGTGGTCTGCCAGCCGGGTGTGGCAATATGTACTGGCGGCGGTAAATCCGCTGGCATGCGCAAGTGCAATGCGGACGGAACGATTGGCGACCTCATCAATTATTGCGCGTTTGGCTGCAACTCGGACAAAACGGCATGCATTGAATGCCTTTCGGGCAGTTCCCAGTGTTCAACAGACAAAACGGGTATCGTGAGTTGCGTCAATGACAAATGGGATACGGCCAATCCGAAAGTCTGCGCAGAAGGCCTCACATGCGACAGCATGGATGAGGGCGTGGCTCAATGCAATTGCAAGCCGGGCGCTCCTGTTTGCGCGTATGACGGCAGAGCACGTGGCATGTACACATGTACTGCCAAAGGCTCGCTACCCCCGGCCAATAATCAGGATGGACTCATCGCCTATTGCGACTGCAAGCCCGACGGATGTCCTTGTGATACCGAGGGAAGCCGTAGTTGCCTCATGCGTGGCCTGTCGATTTGCAAGAATGGCTATTGGACAGAAGACACGAGCAAGGTATGCAATAAGAGCCAGGTGTGCAGTGAAACGGCCGGTGGCGTTTGCATTCCATGGAATCTTTGCAACAAGGATGAAATGATTTGTGACGGCGATAGATTGATGACGTGTGCCGACGGATTTTTCCAACTCACCGAAGACTGCCAAGAGACAAATAGTTATTGCATTACCAGTTATATCAAGGGGGAACGAACTGCCAGCTGTGTACAGAAGCCGATAAATGCCCAGACTTGCCATACCGGCGATCCCTGGACGTTCGATAAGTCGGGTAAGCCCAAAAGTACAACGTGTTCTGACTCGGAACGATGTATCCTTACCGAAGAATCTACTTCATTGCCGGAAGTTAACAATATCGTGGCAAAATGCACAAAGACCGTGTGTGTCGATCATACATTCACGTGCGACAAAAACGGTAATTTATCCGTTTGCCGCGACAATGAATATCGAAATGTGGCCAATTGCAATGATTACGGTCTGACATGCGACTCAAAAGCAGGTAAATGCATTAAAAAATAACCCCATTTACTGATTATATTATTTGGTACTCGCCTATTTGCCGCACGCGGCAAATACGGCTCGCAAACGCGGCTATCCCGTTGGGATACGCCGCGTTTTCATTTATTTGAGTTTATTCAATATAGTAGTTTGCTGAAATCGCCTGGTCGACGGCACAAAGGCAATCGTCTGGTTGAAAATTGTTCTGCTTATTGAGGGATAAACGCTCTCTGCCTGATTTGTGAATATATACGACTTATTTTTGTTTCGTGCAAGCTCCTTCCTGACATAGCGAGGGATGAATGTGGCGCGGGCTATCGCGATGCGATACGCGGATAGAGACGTGCGGACCGCACGTCTCTATCCGGGTTTATGCGTTCGCCTATGCGCCTGCGGGCGGCGTCTGTATAATATTTAAATATGCTGCGATCGCATTATCCCACCAATCAATAACAAAGATTCTTTTCAGTCTCGGCACGTGTTCTGCCGATCATGTAATGATGTTTAGCAGTTAAAGATTTATTTTCTGAATTATATGCATAAACCACTCTGCCCTCTGGCATAAAGTAAGATACGGTTCCTCGGGTGGAGCCAACATAGACCAAATTTCCATTTTCATCTTCTTGATATCTGGGAGTCGGTTTTGTCGGAATACCTCTTGCAGACTTTCGTTTATTTATGATTGAAGTGACATCGATATCAAAAGTAACATTTGCGAAAGCTTCGCGAATACACGTCCTGGTTTTCTTTTTCACATCATCAATATTTACCACTTTGATGCTGCCGTCTGCTTTATATGAAATCCGAATAATAACGGAATCCCCCTTTTCATCCTGCAAACATGTTAATAATTGAGGCTCTATCGCTTTGATATTGGATTCCACTGCAGGCATGGTCGCTCTGAGATCACTGCAGTCATCTGCATAAGCAAGTTCGCAGCAGGTCAATATAAACAAAATAGATAAAAAATATTTCAAGCAACCTTTCATGGGCTTTTAGTCTTCTTAAACTTTATCCTAAATATTACCGTCGTAATCAGCGGTACAGTCGCCAGTATACAGGCATCGTCCTGAATATGTATAGCAATTGATTGCAATAAATCAAGTAATAATAGCTCGTTTATCTGACGGGGATTCTGCCCGTCGTGCGCGACAGGATTCAATCGAAACTCAATCTGTTTACCGAATATACCATGACGGATTCCATGCAGTTGTTGGAATTCGTCGGTTTTACCGAGGAAGAAACCAAATCCCTATGTGAACAATACAATATGGATTTTGAGGAATGCAAGCGAACAAAATTTTGAGCAGGTAAAAAATTCAGGGTGCTGAATAGTTACAGCGCCCTCTCTCATCCTTTCCCCATGCAATTCATCACGACGCTGATCATCGTCTCTTTTTCGTCAGGTTTCGATTCGGCGATCAGAATCGTCAATGCTGCTAGCGCATGGTCGTCGATCAGTTTCTCGTCATTGTCGTCAAACAAGGCGTGATTTTGATCGAGAAAATATAAAAACAAGGTCGCGGCAATGCGTTTGTTGCCATCAGAAAAACTATGATTTTTCGTGAGGAAATATAATAAATTCGCAGCCTTTTCCTCCATGCTAGGATAGACGTCCTGGCCTCCAAAGGATTGATATATATTCCCGATGCTCCCCTTGAACGAGTCGTCCTTCTCGTTGCCAAACAATGACGACTGTTCGCCAAATTTCATCGAGTCGATTACGGCGCGGCATTCCTCATACGTGAGAATATAGGTCGCCGCTTGTCCCTTTGGCCGAGTCATTGTGCCGTGATCATATCGATCGAGCAGATCCAGCGCATCGTTGTAACGTTCGATTACGGTTAAAACCTGTTTGTGGTCGAGCTTGTTCTCGGTTCTATTAAATTCGTTCATACTCACTCCATGGTATTGGGCCGAACATCGGCTGAATTTTAGGATCACTTTGTTCCCTCGCTATACATTGGAAAGTCAAGTTATAAAGTCAAGATGTTATCGGTGGTCTGATCACAAATTCGCCGGGTTATTGAAATCCAGAAACTCGTCCTGGGGCTGAATAGTTACCATTGACAATCTGTTTATTTGTGATTTAATTTCCATTTGCGGAGGCTCAGGTAGAACTTCCTTCTATTTATTTGGGACAACGCTGAGGCGTAAGCTTCGCGTTGTATGGTCTTAGTTCTACGATTTCCTCCGCTTTTTTGTATCATCGTTGAAGTTTTTAGGTGGCTTGATGAGTGGCAATTTATTTGAAACGGTTCACGGTTATTTTCTCGTTCGTTATGGGCTTTTTTTCGAGTTTCCCGAAATTTGTCATGTCGAAAAGGGTTCGCCAGCGTGTACGGATACACATCTTCAGGCGCTCGATCTGATGCTTGCAGAACGCTATAATATCTTTCTTTCGCAGTCCCTTCGCGACTATCTTCGCGGTTTCGGTGTCAATGGCGTATCGTGCTTTTGGACGTGGTTTAAGCAACTTTGGTTCGATGCGAGAAAAAGTATTAAAGATAAAAAAGCAATGTTGCCGCTGATGAGTAACTTTCCCGACAATCTTCCCGATAACCTGGATGAATTGTGGATCAAGCGCATTCTGACGTTTTTCCAGGTCGAGGAGTGTCCCTGCAATATTTGCGGTCATACGACGCTCGTCGAACTCGAGCCTTGCCATCATTTGGTCTGCACGAATTGCTTTTCAGGTTACACCGGATGTCCTGTTTGCGGCACGCCAATCGACTGTCACTCGACGTTTTTGAGCAGTGCACGTCAAATCGATACACTCGATAAAGAGGCTTGGGGCTCGATGCGTCGGCTCGATCTGGGGCACGATATCACGGCATTTGCAAAAGAGCGGTTCTTGGCGCTTTGCAATGTCCCGCAGGCTTTGTCGATGGAAGATCGCGAGCTACTCGATGTCATTGTCGATGGGTATCACGTTCAGCTTGAAGAATGGCTCGATATCAAATTTGCCTCAAAACAGGTTCAGGCACTCGTCTTAGGCTCGATTGCTCGCCATGCTCAAGAACCAAAGACGTTGGAACTCCTCAAACGTCATCTCAAAAATGCGACGGACGTACTGCGGATGATTGCCGTGCTGTCTGGCGAAGATGGCACGCTGATGCCGCATAAAGTCCACCGCAACCTCAATTATGAACAGTTTACAAAAGCCAGGGGACATCTCCCGAAATCGTCATTGAACTGCTATGTGAATATGGATGAGGCCAGACTCAGGAATTGCTGCCGCATTTGCGTGAACGAGCTTTCATACCAGTTCAAAGTCGCGAAGATGACGCGTTCCCAGCGACGGTTATATCTATCCATACTCGAATCGATGGATAAAAATGCCCTTTGCGAGGATCTCATGCGGCATCGCGCCTTATGGGTTAGAGTAGGGGAGTTCCTGCACCCCGGCGAATATAAAAAACGTTTCCCCAAGGTTGCTGAAGCCTTTGAAATCATTCGAAGAAAAAATGTCAAGGGGCGTAAAGCACCGAAGTATCGAACATGGCGTTCGAAGTTCGAAAAAGCACTAAAAAAACGCGACAACGAAACGCTGACGAGCCTTTTGAAACAGCGTCCTGGGGAGGCTGCGCGGCAGTTGGACAGGCTTCTTCGCGGCTTCGTCGATGCCGACGATGTTCGCGATTATGCTAATGACAGTGTCCAGACGATGAAAAACCGTTTGGTTGACAATATTAAACAGCGCCGCGGTTTCTTGAATACTTGCATCGATCTATTCACGGATGCGACTAAGACTTTTTCGAGTGCCAAAATCGCCATCAAAGCTAGATATGATTACATTTCAGCGTTTTCGGAGTGCATCGATAAATTAAGTACCCCGATGCTGATCCAGCTTTGGGGGCATTTCGGTGGCCGTGAAGATAAGCAGAAAAAACGCATTTTTTATCCAGCGGGTTCGTGTCGCCTGGTGTATTGGCGCGATGACGACAGGCCGACGATCAATCAGGTTTTTACCCAAAAACTTCGCAGGGCGATTGTCGAGGCACTGCTTGCCAGATTTGAGGCAAAACCGCACTTTGATCAGGCCGTGCTCGACGATTCGCTTCGAACGCTGACGTTTCCTTTTGGCGAGCGGACGAACCGAAGCGATGCGATACATCTTTCGCCGGGGTCTTCGCTTTTGATGCCGCATGTATCCGATAATAGTAAGTTGCGCCTCTTCCTGCACTGGTGCGAGAAACCTAAATCGCGGCGCGTCGATCTCGATTTGTCCGTGGCCTTTTATGATGAGGACTGGAAACTGGTCAATGAATGTACTTACTATAATCTCGCCAGCGAGCAGATGGTATCGGATGAGGATAAATGCCGTTATGCGACGCATTCCGGGGATTTCCAGGCCGCGCCGTACCCGAATGGGGCAACGGAATATATCGATTTGGATCGTGAAAAGGCGCGTACCGTCGGCGTGCGCTATGCCGTGATGCTCGTCACGGTTTACGCCGGTGTCGATTTCAACGAACTCGAACGCGCTTATGTCGGACTCATGTATCGAAACGAACTGAAAAAATCGGCGGTATTCGATCCCCAGACTGTTCGATATAAATATGCCCTGACGGGCGAAACGAATGCGTACATTCCGATCGTTTTTGACCTGAAAGACGAAAGCATTCACGATATCCAGTGTTATGTGAACAGCAACGGGAAACTTTGTAATCTCGACAGCAATGAGGCTTTGATCCGTGTACTTGCGCGTTCTTCGATGGAGTTTTATGCGTCAAATCCTCGCCCGATGCGTTACGATATTGCGCTCATGCACGCGGCAGCTCGTTGCCATCACGTTTGGATTCGCCATGGCGATGGCGCGGTGCTTCATTATGAACGCGCAGAATCTGAAGATGTTATAAACTTTTATAACCGTCTCGTGCGCGAAATCCCGCGCGACGAAGCACAGCGTCTGGTGTCTGAAGTGCCCTGGGCGTCTGACAGTTTGCCGTCTTTCGAGTCGCCGTCTCTTGCCTTTTTGCTCGATGGCGATGTGCAGCTCAAGGAGAATAGCGAGTATTATATTATTCTTCCCGGCGTCATTTCGGAACGTTATTCATGGATGGAAATGATGGGGGAATAGGTTCGATTATTTCCACATAGCGCATACGGCGAACCGGCTACCGTGGGCATGGCTATCGGCCTGTGGCCGATACGCCATGCGCTTGCCTATGCGCCGTTGGCGCATACGGCTCGCGGGCACGTGTCACAACACGTGCCTACCTGGGGCATGGCTATCGGCCTACGGCCGATACGCCGTGCCTTAATCTTTTTTCTCAAACCCGATGGCCATGTTGAATAGTGGGACATCTTTGGGGTCGAGTTTGAGGGCGGCCTGAAGTTCGGCCTGATCGCCGCGCTGCATGCGAATGACAGTGGCGAGGTCTTCAACGGCACAATAAAGCGCCGCGTTTTGCGAAGCCGTGCCGGCATCGATGCCATTGAGAATTTCTTTGTCACCGTTGGATGTAAAGATGAGTTCCAGCGGCGCGAGCTTGACGGGACGCAAGTCGTCGTTAGACACGAGAACGAGCTTGTGATCCTTGTGGTCATAGCGATAGGTGCCTTTTTCAAAAGCCGCAAAAATCGTCACGCTTTGCTTGTTCATCGCCGAAGGTGCCGTGCGCTTGCCGTCTTCGCGATTAATTCCATTCGCGGACCAAAGAAGCGCCGACAGCTGTTCGAGCGAAAGCATTTCATCCGTATAGGCGCGAATGCTGCGGCGCTTTTCAAGCGCTTCTGTCAGTGTCGCTTTTGTCGGCAGCGGTTTCGGCAGCGCGATTTCGGCTTCACCCACATTAATGGCAGTTTTCGTGACGGCTGCCGGGGCTGCATCGGTTTTGGTACCTTCTTCGGAGTTGGCCGGTTTGACGTTATCTTCTGCCGCAGTCTGTGTGGCATTGTTCGTCGCCTGGCAATCACAGTTGCCGCTTTGGCAGCCGGCAAATATCAATAATGAAATGAGCGCGGCCATCATAATGACTAATTTTTTCATATCAATTTTCCTTTATACTTTCAGAATTATTTATATCTTCCGAAGAGTTGGGGGCGTCCCGGCAAAGCCAGAACATCGTTGAAAAATGCGTAATAATGAGGGTGATAAATGGAACAAATATATATAAAGCCTGTTCGAGATACCATCCCGCATCTGCTTTCACGCCAAGAAATAATACTTCCAGACAAGCCCGATTCAGCGTTGAAATCCAAATACAAATACTCGCTATCGACAGTATTCCAAAAAAAATAATCCAGACTGTCGAATACCGCACATCGGGATATTGTTTTCGACTTTCGAGCAGCAACACGACATCGTGCATGACCGACGTTTTATGCCGCGATCCATCCTCGGGATTATCTTTCAGATCCTTCTCTTTGAGTCGCCGATATAGCTCGTCTCGATTGAATACATCGGATTTTTTGGCCGGTGATAAAAAGTATTTGCCCATTATCATACAGCCAATCGACGACAGACATTGAATCACAAAAATGACAAGCCCGACCACAACCCACGTTGCCGGATAATGAAGAATCTTGTCATTCATGGCATTTCCAATGGAAATCGCCGCCAGAATATAGAGCAATGTGGTCATCAGATGCGTCAATGCACCGAAAAACACACCAATCACGGCTCCCCGTTTGTAAGGAAGCCTGGCAAGGTTGACCGTCAGCGGCATACAACCGGAGTACACCCCGAGAAAACCGCCCAGTGCTATTTGACGCATCGTGAACATATCGCGAATACAAAAAAAGGAATGCCAAAACATCCCTCGTTAAACAAGCACTTGCAAAACCAATCCGTGGTCTGAACGCGAAATGCCCCGTGCCATCCATACGGCATCGCTCTCTTTCGTCCCTGAAAGAGCGATGCCCTGCCTATCAGATGTCAAAATTCTTCACGTATTCGTTGAGAACACGCCAGTCTGCGCCTTCGGCAACCGGCACTTCACTGTCGAGAACCGAAATATTTCCGGCTTCCATCAGTGAGACTCTCATACGCGTATCTTCGCTTGCGCCAACGGAATATTCGAGATTCTTCTCGTCATTTTCCGAAAGCCCGTAGTGCATACGAATCACTTTTTCTTCCTGAGGCGTAAGCAAATCGTACGGGGAAGCTTCGGGTTTTCTGTCATCAACGACGGTCGTCGTCGTGCGGGTAATTTTTTTAGTTTTTGTTTCCTTCACGAGAACACTCCAATGATTTGGGTTCGCGGATTTGCGACACGCTAAAGCATACGCGATGTTTAGAATAAAGCAAATTTTGCGATTTGAAAATAAGGATGAGAGAAATTAGGTTTTATTCAGACTCTAATGACGTTTTTTTAGTCCGTATTCCTTACCGCTATTAGGCAATAGGCAGTAGGCAATAGGCAATAGTTCGTCAACTGATGATAAGTCTAAATTATTGGGTTTAATTCAATCCGTGGATTGCTGTATTTTCCTAGTATCAAACGCTTCGTGTAACGCCGATCCAGGGTAGAACAAGGACATCTACACAAAACAAAACACAGCCGACACGATGTCGGCTGCCGCCCGTCGCACCACGGATGGTGCGTCGGGCGGTGAAAAAGCGTGCGGGGTGCAGGGCACAATCGAACGCCCCTGCCGCCGCGTAGGCGAAAATAAATACCTTGAGGCAGGAAAAAAGTCAGGGGGCTGAATCGTTATGGGAATCCAACTAATCCTTGACCTTCTGAGCCACGCCTTGCCCGGATTGCGTCACACCCGCAAACGGAAAGACGATCCACAGTTCATCGTGCTTTTTCTCGGGATCGATGATCATGGAAAGTCTTGCCAAAGCCGGCAATCTGGCTTCGGACAGCACGCGCTTGAGTTTGCTTTCGGTATAATCTCCTTGGTATTTCTCGTTGTCGGGCTCCTCGAAAGCATCGAGGCTCGTCGTCAGTCCCGTCGCGAGATCCGCAACCGAGGTGACGACCAGCAATTTCCCATCGACGTGTCTGAACCGCAAATCGAGCAGCCGTTCGTTCCGTCCCGGCGTAAACGAAAACACGTAATGCGTTTCATCGCTGAGCCTGAGATCCCCGCTTTTGTTGTGCGTGCTCGACGGAATGACGAATGCGGCACCCTGTTTTTGAAGACCGGCCCGATATTCCGGGGCAATCAGAATGAGGTCTTCGAGGCCATCTTCATTGATGTCAATCGTCTGTGGCACGATATCGAGACCGGCCCGAACCTGCGGCGTCGAGATACGCATGGCGCTCATTTCTGGCGACCGGACGTTATAGGATTTCGGCGATTTGTATCCCGCTTCGTAGATCGAGTAGACAGTCGCATATTCATCGCCGGCCGCATCGGGGGTGTGCGCAGCTGCCGCAAGAATATCGAGTTTGCCGTCGCCATTGAAATCGAGGATCTGCCACTGCCCGCCAAATTCTTCATCGGCAAACCCTTCATACTGAATGACATCATTTCCCGTCAGTTCATAGAAACTATTTGCCCGTTCTGCTTTGCCTTTGACGACAAAGAGGGAACCGCTCAATTCGGCATCGATCTTTCGCTTTGGCGCACCGATGATGAGGTCTTCAAATCCGTCCTGATCGAGATCGCGCCATTCGAGTTTTGTACCGAGTGCGCCAGCGCTTTCATCGCTGAGGATAAAAGCCTGCGACTCTGATTTAAGCGTGTTTGAATTGAGGTTGAGGACGAGCGGTTGCGTAATCGAGTCCGGCAGCGGAATGACTGCGACAACTCCTGTCGCTTTCTTTACTGGCATATTCGGAATGCCAATCGTGAGCTGCGGCTTGAGTGTCGGCGACATGTTGATGGTAAAATCAGCAATCTCATAGTTTTCCGGGCCGACGATCTGGATGTCGCAACTCCCTGCCGTCGCCATGCTGATATCGGAATCAAAACTTTCTCTCTTTTCGACGAGGCAAATCAGGCTCCTCGTGCCCATGCCTTTGGGCGACAACCAGGCATACCAGGTTTTATCCTGATATTGAACGAGCTGTACTTTCGTGGAAATGCCGCCGCCCTGATTTGGCGCAAGCACCGTCAAAAAGTTGTCCGAAATCGTAGACGATTGCGGTAATTCCGCGAAATTGCTCAGGATTGCAAATGCCCCCGTGTTTGCACGCTGCATCGGATCGGCCGCTGTCCGAATGGCGGCATCTTTCTTGCCGTCGCCATTGAAATCCCCAAACGCCGTCCCAAGGCCGAATCCCATGAAATCGGATCCGAGCAGTTCGACGGTGGCGCGTTTGTCATCCCCGAGGGATTCGACGAAAAAGGGGCCGCCAAAATATGCCGAAACCGCGCCTTCCTTGAGTTTGCCGTACGTCGGTGCCGAGATCACGAGATCGATCCGGTTGTCGTTGTTCACATCGGTCGAGTAAAGCCGGTATCCAAACTGACCGCCTTTCCCCGAAATCTGAAGCGTTTCCGGTTGTTCTCCCGATTCCGTCGGCCACTGGTTCGCATCGTAGATATATACGGCACCTTCCGATTCCGGCCCCTTGATGAGCCTCGAGGGAGCCGAAATCGCGAGATCATCCCGTCCGTCGCCCGTAAAATCGCCGGCAGCAAGCGCATAGCCGAACATCGCTCCCGCCTGATTTCCGCTAATGCGAATGCCAACTTTCTCGTCCACTTTGGTCAGATCGATAAGCGTGCCGTTGTATTTATGCGGCTGATAAATCACCGTGACACTTCCCGCTGCCTTGTCTTTCTGATGAGTATCGAGCGGCATTCCGAGCGCGATGTCGGGCAGGTTGTCGTCGTTGAAATCGCCGACAGCACACGTGTGGAGCACCCGCGTATTGGACGAAACCGGTCTCGACAAAACCGTCTTGCCGTAAATCTTCGATCCGATGTCATACGATTTTTTCTCCCATTCTCGGCGCATGGCGAGTATTGCAACCTGGGAGGTGTTGGCCGCAAGGGACGTGTTATGGG
>JAZODZ010000181.1:0-13844 GCA_045597285.1 Myxococcota bacterium | reverse complement strand
TTTTTAAGAGCAATTATTCAGTCAAACCGTCTGGAAATGGATTCTGACGGTTTTCGCAGACTGACACTTTTTAAGGAATCATCATGAAACTTACGCGTAAACTCTTTGCCCTTTCTGCGATTGCAGCCCTTTCGTTTGGCTTTACCGCCTGCGGTGACGACGATTCCGGCGACACCGGTACAACTGACAAAACCTGTACATCTGCCGACAACAAATGTGTGGGCGGCACTGAAATGACCTGTAATACCGCCACCGGTAAAATGGATACAAAATCATGCGCAAACGGATGCGGTACCGATGGCAAATGTGCCCCCGAGGTTTCTACCGAAACGTGCACGGGCGATGCCGCACAATGCGACGGCAACAAGCTGAAAGTCTGCAACGGCACGAACTTTGTGGTTACGGATTGTGGCACTGACAAGACCTGCGATGTCGCGAATAGAACGTGCGCCGAAGCAGGCCCCGCCTGTTCCAAAGATGAGCAGTGCCCGGCAACTTACAAAAATGCCTGCGTTGGCAACAGGATTTATTCGACATGCGCCGACGGCTGCCTCAAGATTGCCAAATGTGCCGATGGACAGGTTTGCGACAAAGTCACAGGTGAATGCAAGAACGAATGCGATCCGGCGACATTTACCAAAACCTGTAATGACGCCGGCAGCACAAAGGCCTGCGGTTCCAACGGTGCCTTCGTCATTGAAAGCTGCGGTGCCGGCAACAAATGCGATAACGGCAGTTGCGTGCCAGATACGGGTGCGGCCGTCAACGCCGATTCTCTCATCGGCAAACCTTGCACCGGCACGGGGAAAATCACGATTTCCAACAAGGAGCTCAAGGAAGCCATGTCACCGCTCGTCGTGGGTATGCTTCCCAGCCTGGGAATTGACCTGCCCGATGACGAAGTCGTCGAAGCGCCGAATTATTTCGTTGGCTATTCCGATGACTGCAAAGCTCTCGAAGCTGTTAAGCCCGATGGCATGGCAGTCGGCTGCTTCTATACCAGCACGATTAAATTCCCGAACTCGATCGTCGGCCTGACGGACAAGGTCAAGGACGTTATGGCCAGTCCGTTTGTAGCGTCGTTCCTCGGCAAAGTCGATATGAACGGCATCAATCTCGACGCCATCCTTGCCGCCATTAAAGACCTCCTTGGCAAAGGCATCGAATTCAAAGCCGACAACGGCTACTGCATGGTCGCCGACATCGACATCGACATTTCGTTCCCCGAAAAGAGCATCGTCAGCCAATTTATTGTCGAAGACAAACTCGATGCCCTCGTCGACAAGATCAACACGCCGGGCCACGATCACGAAAAAGCCAAGATGGCGACCTGCCCCGATGGCAGCACCCTCATTTCATTCGGCGTCGATGAAGAATCCGAAGCCGGTTCTGCCAACGTCGGATTCGACATCTGCCTCAAGACCTGCGCTCAAGACAGCGACTGCCGTGAATCCGACGGCTACAAGTGCGTCGATCTTCCGCGCAACTCGGCTGAAATTGAAGCCGAAACCAAGTCTGCCAAGGTTTGCTTCCCTGAAGCCAACATCACTTACTTCACCAAGATGACCGAAGATTTCGAAAACCTCATCCCCAAAAAGGATTAATCTCGGAATCTGAACGATAATAAAAAAGCCCCGGTTCGCCGGGGCTTTTTTATTGGGTAAACGTTTTTTTGATCCCTATTTCCATGAATCTGAGGAAGGGACAGTTTGTATCATTCCTTTTTTGATTGATCCCCTACGAGGAACTATGGGTTCTGGATTTCCCTGATCCCCCGGTAGGCGCTACGCGCCAACCGGGGGCTTCTTTTATTTGCACATATATTAGGTTGATTATTCCGCAGAATGTGTTGAATTATTCCCCCATTCCTTCCCATTCCCATGGGTTATCCTTAAATGCGTTGCAATACTCGCCTTTCTTGATTTTGCCCTTTTTGCAAACACATCCCTCGTCACGAATGCACTTGAGGCCTACCGCTCTGGGGTAATAATATGAATCGACATGGTAACGGCTCGCGTGCGTGCCGACATCGAACTCGCACACGTATTCGTTGCGATTTGCACGGGGAACATTCCAGGGATCGCAAATTATCCGCACCTGACATCGATCGACTTCGGAAACGTTCTTGTACAAACATCCCTTGTCAAAATAAGCATCTCCATCGTAATATTCTTTGCATTCATCCGGAATCTTTTCGTTGGCCGATTCTTTTTGGAACTCGTCCCAGGCAGACATATCACGGTTCAATTTTTCAGCCGAATCGCGACCACACAACTCGAAGAGGACTTCATTTCCTCGTTTTGGCTTCGCTATTTTCTTATCTGGCTTGACCTTGGCCGGGTCGAGGCATTTTCCGTTCGCGCAAGCTTGTCCCGATTTGCACGTCGATGCACCGCAGCTGCACCCCTGTGCCTGCTGGCAGACCCAGTTCATGACGAGGCTGTCCCATTTGGGTTTTTCGCAAATATAGCCTTCACCGGGTTTCAACACGGGGTTATTGGCCACGCCATGGCAATACAACTGCCCTCCCGGACAATTCTGTGAATCAAAAACTTTAGCCGTCCTTACCCCGCCATCGCACTGATCGCTCAATGAACCGCGTTCGACATGCCCCTTGGCATCATATTCAAAGCAAGCATCCTCGCTAATCTTTACGGTGAGTGCGTATTTTAACGGTTTAGCCGGCAACACACAGTCACCACTTCTCGAAGCCGACTCGGACAGGGCATTGGGATTCTTCAGCAGATAATATCCATAGGAATCACCACTGATACCAAAAAGACTCGTAGTTTTGCTACCAATCGCATCATAATACATCGTGGCGGGGGCAAAATAGGCGCCCGACGACGTCATACATCCGTTCGGTTTGTCACAATACAGAACCGGTATGCCACCGCCTGCGGTGCCACTGTTCATCATGTATTCGCACAGGAACTCCCCAAACCCGTCTGCCTCGAGGTATTCATACATCGGCTCGCCACGGTTTGTTTCCCATGGATGCGCGAGGCTGCAGTAGCAATGCTTGTTCAGGCAAAACCCGTTTTCCGGACAGAAAGTATTACCGCACTTGCAGTTGCCATCTTTACACCGCGCCGATTCAGACGCATCGGGCAAAGGTGCCCAGTCGTCCGACGATCCTTTGCCATCCTCGGCCCATGCCGAAACGCATGTCCCCAATACCACGGCACAAGCCAATAATGTACTCTGCAATTTCATCTTTATCTCTCCTCACGTCAAATTGTCACGATGCACACATCTCATGTCATAGCTTATTCCAACAAGGCTCAACAAGCCATAAAATTCTTAGATTTGTATAGCAAAAATGTCGATAAATCATGTATATTTAGATGCGTTAGATTTCTGGTATCTAATCGGAAATAATTCAATTTTTCACTCATCAAAAAGGCATATCATGGCTTTTACTAGCACATATCGTAGAAATACCGGAGACACTCCAGCAGCAGGTATCGCCGTTGGAATAATATTCATTTTGGTCGGCATTGGAGTCGCATCTATATATTATTTTAATTATATGGACTGGCCGGAAGTTCAATACGAAGCAAACATTCTGAGTTGTTATCATGGAGCCAAGAATGCAAATCTTTGTTCAATAGAATACAAATATACATATAAAGATCAGTCATATTCTATAACAAGAGGTTACGAACACCCATCCCGAGGAACTGTTTCTAAGATTTATCTTAATCCAGATAATCCCAAAATTATTCGACACCGGGATGATTTAAAAGAAGGCTATACGGTTGCCGCTATATGTTTCTTTCTTGGTGTTTTATTTTTGGTGGCTGGTATTTTATTTAAAAGATATTGTAATAAGATTCAAAAACGCAGATCATGATATTCTCTTTCCACCGTACGCATAGCCGCCCCAACGCACGGCGATAGCCGTGCCCCATGCCAACATCGACACCATTGTCATGAATCGATTCCATGTGTATTATAAACATGGTTTTATATTCGGTATGCTGATATCTGCCACAACACTGCTAAAAGCGTGGTTTAAGCTATTTCCTGGAATATTCCTCTGCAAGTCGTTTCATCTCGGCCGATAGCCGCCCCCAAAAAAGAAGACGCGATTACAGAAGTGTCGTGCCGTCGCCGATGCGGCTCTGAATGAACGGGAGGCCGAGGGCGATGATGTCATTTTTGATGAAGGGATAGGCGATTTCTTCGCAGAGTACGACGACGTTTGCGCCGGCGTCGAGGGTGCAGCAGACCTGGATGGCCTGGCAGGCGCGAAGGATGTGCTGGATGAGTTCGATGCTTTTAGGCGCAAAATAACAGATGGGCGGTTCGCAGCTCATGTTGAGCGCGTGCAGCATCATCATGTTGTGGTGCATGGATTTGGTGAGTGCAGCGAAATCGCGCTGGATGACGGCCGATTTGGCGGCATCGGCGGCATCGGCGGCTTCTTTCTGATAGGCGTCCCAGAATGGGGATGACTGGCAGCGGAGCATCGCATCGGTGCTCGACACGGTTTTGGGCGCATCGTCGACGCGGATGATGAAGCAGTGGAGCGGCCAATGTGAAGCAGGCGCAATGGATTCGGCGAATGAGTCGGAGCCGTCGGGGTCGTTTCCTGCGTGCCAGAGCGTCCACCCGGCGGGAATGCTTCTCGCTGCGGAACCGGAACCCAGGCGTGCAAGGGCCGAGAGCTGTTTTTCCGAGAGAGAGAGGCCGGCGGCTTTGGATGCGGCCATTGCGGCGGCTGCGCAACCGGAGGCCGAGGAGGCCAGGCCGGACGAGAGGGGGAAATTATTTTTTGAGTGGAGAATGCAGCGTTTGGTGAGGCCGGACTGTTCGCGGATGGCATCGAGAATGCGCTGGATTCGTCCGAGTTTGTGCGACGGCACCTGCCAGTTGTTGATGACGAGGGCGTCACGGAAGTCGTCCTCATCCCATACAGCGGTTGTTTCGGTCGTCAGTTCGGCGACGTTGAAGGCGACGGAGTCGCACAGCGGAAGGTTGAGATTTTCGTCACGTTTGCCCCAGTATTTGGCGATGGCGATATTGGCGGTTGCCCTGGCTGTTGCGCGAAATTCTCTCGTGTTTTCTGTCATAAGTGAGTCCTGGAGGCGGCTTACGGTATGATGCTGGAAATGCCGATTCCGAGGCTTCCGCCGATGTACAGTGTGTCGTATTTCCAGACGTACTGGCAGGTGAAATGGGCGGAAACGGCGAGGATGCCGACGTTGTACTGGACGCCGACCGAACCGCCGGCAGCGCCGCCTGTGTTGTCGTTGCCGGTCAGCTTGACGAGGGTGTTGCTAATGAGAACCTGAAGCGAGATTTCAGGTTGGAGATAGACGTAGATGTTTAATTTGCGGTTTGTGGGAATGAAGAATCGCGGCGCGACCGTGAAATAGACGTACTGGTATCCGTTATCGAACGGCAGGAAGTCCTTGTGCGTGAAGGCGCGGGAAGAACCGAAGCGAGCCACGACACCGTAGTAGCCTTTGATTTGTAGCGAGGCTTCTGCAAACACGGCCATTCCGACATCGGAAGTGTCGCCGAAGTCGCCGAGCATGTAGTCGAAGACGTCGAAGCCGAGCGTGAACGTCGATCGCGTCTGGCGGAAACCGACGGGTTCGAAGGATGCAGGGGTTGCGAATGCCGGTGCCGAAAGCAACAGGATGAGGAACAGGGCTGCCGGGATGAGGAATTTACGCATTCATCCTCCGTTTTCGGCGCAGGAGGATGGTGGCCGGCAGAATGAGCCAAAAGAGCCTGAATGAAGCCGGGCCCGATGTCGTGCTGCAACCGCCTGATCCGCCCGACACGCAGACGCCTTCGGGGGAACACGTGTTTCCGCTTTTGCAGTCGGTATCGTTAAAACAGGAGACGTCGAGCGTTTTAACGACGGCCGTGAGCGAATTATGGCAGGAAGTCTCGTAGCAGCATGGCTGTTTGGCCGAGGCGTCGATGTAATCGTATGACAGCAGACCACTGTTGCACCAGGTCAGGTGCTGGGAGATGCACACTTCGAGGCATTCCATGCGTTCCTTGTCGGATTCGTACAGTTCGTTGCATTCGGTCATGCATTCCGGCGGGAATTGGCTGCAGTCAGGTGTGCAGACAAAAGAGTTCGAGCCGTTGGAGAGCGTGTAATATTCTTGAATTTCGGGGGTTAAATCGGCATCACAGAGACCTGTGCCGGGGTTGTCGTCGCTATCGCGGCAAAGGGCGCACGGGACTTTGGTCGAGGGCGATTTGTAGGCGAGCGTGTAGAGCGTGCATCGGAACCAGGTCGAAAGGCAGTTTCTGAAGCAGGCTGCAGCAAGGCTGTAACAGGTATCCTGACATTCGGAACGTATCATGCAGCTGTCAAGGCAGGCTTCATCGCCATTGCAGATATACTCGCATGAGGCGACGCTACCGCCGTAAAGGCAATTCGTCTTTATGCACGAACTCATGTCCTGTTCCTCGCCACATTTTTTATAGCATGCTACTGCGGATGGGCATTTTTGAATGCAGGGCTGTACGTCTTTGCAGGCATCGTAACAATAGGTGGCAAGGTCGTCATCGGTGTCGAACAGGTCATTGGACTGCGGGCAGAGGGTTTCTTTGGGATAGCACTGGCTAGCCTGGCAGCATTGGAGAGAGACGGAGATGGAATTGCCTAGCTGGAGCTGGGAGGCAGTGAGAATGCCCTGTCCGATGGTGTCGGGTTCGAGGTGCCATACTTTCTGGGCAGTAGCTCGCTCGGTCCTGTTGACGTAGGATGTCGCGGAAACGACGGCTTCCGTAGGTTCTGAAGAAAGATTCTCGAGCTCGTAATCGACCTGGTAACGGACGAAAAGTTCCTGTGCAAGCGGTTCCTGAGTCGAGGCAGTGAGGATGTCCTGGCTGGCGTCGACTTCGATGGTATCGTCGACGAACCAGTAATCATGGGCTTCACAGGCGGAGACTGCGCCGGCTGCCAGAAAAATCAAGGCTATGAACGGCAGAAAGCGCATAAATAGACCTCATCGCATGGATTCAAGCCATCGATCGAACGTTTTGGAATCGATGACGCCATTGGTGACGAGTGTTTTGGCAAGGCTTCGCAGAAGAGTGGACTCGAGCTCCATGACGGCGGTGAGTTTGTTGAGCTGCAAGCGCAGTTCCTGGTTTTCTTCGCGGCATGCGGCCAGTTCCTGCATGAGTTTTGAGGAAGGAGCTGAGTCGATTTTGCTGATTTGCGAGGCATTGTTGATGTCGTCTTTTCTTTTTTGTGTACGGACGGCGATACGGCTCTTTTTAAAGACCGAGGCCTCTTCGGCGACAGGCTTGCCGAAGACTTTATTGATCATTTCGGCAAGCGAATTGACCGGCGCGATGTAATATTTCGCTTTTTCTATGCCCTTTCCGTCGAGAAGTGTTTTTACGCTGTCGAGGTAGCTGAAGTCGACGAGGGCCACGTGGAGCAGACCGTTGGATTCAAGCGCGATGGGGACGAACTGCCATTTTCTGTATTCGTTAGGCGTGCAGCAGGCCAGGGCTTTCGCGTCAGGTTTGACTTTTGTAAGGTCCACGACAGGGGTTTTGTAAAATTCCCCGGCGCTGACGGCGAGTTTTTCCTGAGAAACGGCTCCGATTTCGACGAGCTTGGAATAAAAATCTGCCCCGATGGAGGAGTCTTTTTGCAGGACTGTGACAACGTCCTGTCCGACGAGTTTATTTTTTATGCAATGCTCAATAAATTTCTGATCCATACCGCCTCCGAGCAAAACTGTATGGCGCAATATCACAAAAGCGAGCAATAATCGAATAATTTAGTCTTTTGTGACGATTTGGACTTAACGATTCAGCCGGGATTGCGCTGGTTTGGGATTGTGGAATGTGTGGCACGCCTATTGACATACGCGCGGCGACACTTTTTACGGGGGAAAAAGGCCGAATAATGACGAATTCTTTCGGAAGCTGTTAGTTTTGTTTTTGAGAATCGTTCAATGGGGAGTAAAAGGCGTATTAGGACTGTGATTTTGTTCTTTGGCGCTTCATGGAGTGAATATGCGCAAAAATTTGTATTTTTTATTTTTTTTGATGATTTTGTCGATACCGTCATTGGCAATGGCGAAGACTGAGGGTGATTATTTAACGGCTCGCGAATATTTGACTTCGACGCGAGGTTATGGTGTTGCCAATGCGATGGTTGCTTCGGCGAGCGGTACTGCCGCGATATGGCATAATCCGGCGGGGATTTCTTCGGCAAAAATGTATTCGGTCGATGCCGCATATAATTACGATAACGATGTCAATGGTCACGGATTTGAAGTCAATCTGGTCGACATGAAGAGCAATGAATATGTCGGTGCGGCCGTTGGTTTTTTGTATGAGCACATGGCTCCGACGGATGGCGTGACAGAACATCTGATGCATCTTCGATTTGGCGTGGCAGTTCCGTTAGCCAATGACGTGATCAGTCTCGGCGTCGGTGGCGTGTATTCTCATATTTTGCACAATGGCGATAAGCTGTTGGGGCAGTTCACGCTGGATGCGGGTGTGATTGTGCGGCCGCTTTCATGGCTTTCGGTTGGATTTTCTGCGCAGAATCTGATCGTCGGTGATTACAAAGCCTATATGCCGCGGATGATTGCCGTGGGTATTTCCGCCGGAAGCGTTGAGCTCGGCCTTAACGGGATGTTCGAGGCGTCGTTTAACATCAGTGCGGACGATATAGCCAAAAGCGGGTCTTATGGTGTCGGCGTCGAATATGTTTTGAAAAAATTAGTTCCGATCCGTGTCGGTTATCGGTATGAGGGAGAAGGGCATCACGTTTTGGCGGCAGGTTTGGGGTACCGTCATAACGATGGCATGTTTGGGCTTGACTTGGCATATCAACATCATTTCAACGATTATTCGAATGAAATTTTGTCGGGTTCTCTGGGATTTTATTTCTAATGATTGAAACGGGGTGCTGGCATGGCGAAAGTGCAGGAAACTAGGATTACGCACGAGGAAATCGAAGCCAAAATCGGCGAGTTCGAGAAGAAACTCGAGGTGCTACGCGTTCGTTATGAGCAGTATTTTATGGGGATTGAGAAGGTTGCCCCGGCCATGCTTCGAATGGACGTCACGCGTATCATGCGTGATCTTGAGCAGATGAAGATTAAGAATACGTCTCTGAAATTCAGGCTGCGTCAGGGCGTTCAGAAATTTACGAGTTATTCGACGTACTGGAACCGAGTGATGCGTGAAATCGAGGAAGGTACGTATAAAAAACATGTGGACAAGGCGAAGCGCAACATGGCGGCCAAGGGTGTGGACGACATGGATATCGATACAGAAGATTCGCCAGTCCTCGAGTTGCCGGAAGAAAATATTGAACCCAATCATGCGGCAACACAAGCCGTCTCGGATGAGGCCGAGGCGTTTTTGTCGAGTATTGGATTGGGAACGAAGAGAGTGTCAAGCCAGCTTCCACAACAGACCCGCATGAACTCGAGCATTGGTTCTGGCGTTTCGGGTGCACAGCCAAATGTTGTGAGGCCGGCATTTCTTCAGCCAAGCGCGAGATCGGGTGCGCAGCCGGCATATCAGGCTCAGCAGCCGGCATATCAGCAGCCCGGGTATCCGCAGACTCAGTCTGGATACCAGCAACCGGCATATCAGGCTCAGCAGCCCGGGTATCAGCCATCTCAGTCTGGATATCAGCAACCGGCATATCAGGCTCAGCAGCCGGCGTATCAGCAGCCTGGGTATCAGCCAGCGCAATCGTCGTATCAGCAGCCTCAGGCTGGATATCAGCAATCCGGGTATCAGGCACAGCAACCGGCGTATCAACAATCAGCGTACCAGCAAAGGCAACCTGCGTATCAGCAGCTACAGCAACCTGCGTATCAGCAGCCACAGCAGCCAGTGTATCAGCAACCACAACAGCCAGCGTATCAGCAACCACAACAGCCTGCATATCAGCAACCTGCATATCAGCAGGCCGGGTATCAGCCCCCGGCGCAGGGAAACGTCGTTCGTCCGCCGGCTGTACGTTCGTCTGGAGTGCAGCCTTCTGTTCAGAGCGCTCCTTCCGCGCCGCCCAAGCTTCCCCCAAGACCGGGCGTTGTCCGACCAACCGCGATTCCCGGATTGCCCAATATTCCCGGTAAATCGTAAGGCTAATTCATGAATGTGCCTGAACGGTTACCAAACACAAAAAAAGGCTCTGTTAAACAGAGCCTTTTTTTTGATGAGAGCGATTGTTTAGAATCGTATGACGCCCTGAATTCCAGGCACGACATTGTGGATATGGAATCTCATTTCAGCTTTGAGGGAGCCGATGCCACCTTTATTCTTTCTCGTACCATAATTGTAATCGAGGAATAATGCGATGCCGGCTTTATCGGTAATGTAATAGGTTGCCGCAAAAGAAAGTTTGATGGCAAATGCTGCTGCGGCTTTGTAATCTTCATCATAGAATAGAAGATCGGGTGTCTCTTCCTTTCCGCCGCTGTACATAATGCCGATACCAAAACCGAGTTCGATTTGGAATTGATCTACGATTGGATAAATGCCTCTCCCAACGATGTAAGTTCCGCCTAAAAATTTACCGGTACCGTCATGAGGGGCCGCAGTGTCCGTTTCATCTTCGTCCTCGGCATAGAAAACTCCACCAAGATCCTGTTGCAGATAAACACCGGCATAAGTCCAGCGATAACCGAATTCCAATTTTCCCATCAGGCCGGCATAATTGACTGGTTTATCGCTCTCGAATGAGAAGTTGTTAATGCCAAGGGTAGCTTTGAGAATTGCGACGTCGGCTCCCAGGCCAATGCGCAAATCGAAGCCTTCATCGCCTGCTTGCGCAAATGCGTTTGTACTCAGGAAGGCCATTGTAAAAAGCATTAGAAAACTGAGAACGTATTTTTTCATTTTTTACCCAAAGAAGAATCATCAGTGATGAGTAATTAAGCGACTGCTGAAATTTGAGACATAAAAGCAGCGGTGCGGGGCAATGAATGAAGTGTGCCAGTGCGTTTTCGTTCTCGTGACGGATTTACTTGGGTTCTATCGAACGACTGCGATTTCGTTGAATTACTTTGCTCTGCTTAACCATCGTGGATATGGATTAAAGCCCGTCTGGCTTCTTTGTTTGCCAACACAATCTGTATTCTCGATACATCTACGCAGGTTAAATATAGCCACAGTCTTTATCCATCTGGATAGGATTTTATCCATATTTGCTAGCCCTAGGGCAAGCGAATATCAGAAAATGGAGTGAGATCATTTGTCCATCGGTCGCGCTTCGCGCTACCGGGGGCAACCAAACGTGAAGCCATAGTGGGCTGTATTCACGATATATCCACAGGGATTGAACAGTGCTAAATGCCATAAAAATGGAGAAGTCCCGTGAATGTGCTGATCAAGATAAAAAGCAGCATGATTCCTGTTCCCTGCAAAAATGAACAGTTTGTCGATGCCCTTACCGCAGTCGTGAGCATTAAGATCATCAGGCAGAGGCCGATGAACGAGATGACGGGAATGTCGTAAGCCGTTCCTATGCCAGCGAATAGAAGTGGCAGTGTGCAGTAATGAAAGACGGAGGACGATTCCTTGAATGACAGTTTGGCGTGTGAAATAGCACGAATGCAGGCGAAGAATGCGAGATCAAGGAGCAGGATCTGGAACAGACTGGCGAGCACGGCAGATGTACATCGAAATGCAATGGGCATTTGCTTCATGAATTCAATGAATTGGGAGCCGTTCTCGAGTCCTTTGTAAAGGTCTTCGTAGTGAAGCAGAAGCATGAGGATGTTGGCCGGGAGAATGGCAATCACGGCCAAAATATACGTCATGGGGAATGGCGAATCTTTGGCTGTCTTGAAAAAAGTCATGCTGTCTGCGCATATATTGAGGAAAGCACGTGGCAAATCCGAGATTTTTTGCGGGGCTGTCGATGTTGCTGTTGGTCGTTCAGATTCAGGTTTTGTGCGGGATTTCGTGAGTTCAGCTTCGAATGTCTCGATTAATCCATCATCCTGAATAAGGCAGTTTTCGCAGTAGCGACGGCCGCCTACATAATTGCAGCAGCTTTCGCAGATGAATGAACCGCATTTAGCACAGAGACAATAGGCATCGCGTGTCGGGTGGGTTTTGCAGGTATAGTGAGATTTGGATTTGAGATAATACGGCGAATCCGGATCGTTGCAGCTTTGGAGATGATTTTTAGGGGTGTTGATAAGAATGAAATGTTTTGGCACTGACTTTTTTCCCGTAGAATGGAATATCGACAAACAAAACCATTCCCTGTCATACAATCTTTTCACTTCAGGGGCAAATGTGGATTTTAGACGATCGTGTGACTGCGTATTCGCCGGGCGAATAGCAGTCACGGCCGTGCGTATGCCGCAGGCATAGCACGGCGAATAAAACAAGCCATTGCAACGAATTTGTCAGAAGATGCAGAAAACAAAGTTGCAGAATGCACATGAAGTATGTTACCATACGGTAAATTGTGAGCAGGGATGATCTGGACACAAATTCTTGTTGAGAACGCAGAAATGATTAAAAATGATTTGATTGACAACATCCGGGAAGAAATTGGTGGATTGAGTACACGCGATGTGTGGACCTATGTGACGTACATTGTGGACGAGATGGCGCGTGCTTTGGAGAACGGAGAAAGTGTTAAGATAGTCAATTTCGGCGTTTTCGAGACCTACAATAAGAAAGAGCGCATTGGCAGGAATCCTAAAACGCTTGAAGATGCGATGATTTCAGCCCGTTGTGTTGTCCGATTTAGAATGAGCGACTCGTTGTTTGAAGTTTTTAACCCGAACGAGAAGAAGTAGATTTCAAGTCTGTTTACATTCAAACAGAGTTTCTGAATAACGTGGGCTGGTTTCAATAGGATTATGTGCTTGGGTAACGCCACTAGGGGCTGAATCGTTACCTCTTTATAAATTTCTGCGCCTTTTCTTTCTTTATTTTTGTGCGCAGATAATGGATAATAAAAGTTCGTGTCTTTTGATGGAGACACGCATGTCAGGATGACTGGCTCAAACTTTTTATTGCCATCCGCATGGATGCGCGCATCAGAGGATGATGTATGGCAATTACTGTTGATCGAAAATCGTATTATAAGATTGGTGAACTGACAAATTATCTGGGTGTTGAGAAATCCGTGATTCGATATTGGGAGTCACTGTTCACGGATATTCGTCCAGAAGTTACGGCGACAAATCGCAAACTTTATTCGCGTAGCGATTTGGAAATGCTCGCCGTTATCCGTTACCTCGTGAAGGATGCCCAGTTTTCGATCGACGGTGCTCGCCAACGCATTGCAGAATTAAAACAGACGGGCGAGCTCTCTGATTTAAAAGTTGGCCTCGTCGAGTATCGACAGGATTTGCCAGTCAGTTCTCTTGAAATGCTCAAACAGCTTGTGAAAAGACAGCCGAGTAAACCGGCAGAATCACAGGCTTCCAGCCTCACCGATGTGGCAGAACCTCAGAATCATGATTCTTCTGAAGCGCGCGATAATGAGATCGCGTCTAAGAATTCCGAACTCGAATCGGCGTATCATACGATCGAAGCGCGTAATAATGAGATCGCGGCCAAGAATTCTGAACTTGAAAGCGCGTATCATACGATCGAGGCTCGCGATGGTGAAATCGCCGAAAAGACTGCGGCGCTTGAATCTGCACACCAAACGATTGAAGCGCGTGATAATGAAATTGCGGCCAAAAATTCCGAATTGGAAAACGCATATCAGACGATCGAAGCCCGCGATGGTGAGATCGCGTCTAAGAATTCTGAACTTGAAAGCGCGTATCATACGATCGAGGCTCGCGATGGTGAAATTGCTGAAAAGACGGCGGCGCTTGAATCTGCACACCAAACGATTGAAG
>JAZODZ010000180.1:0-2839 GCA_045597285.1 Myxococcota bacterium | reverse complement strand
ATTTTTCCGGGGGTTCGCTCTCCCAGATGCCGACATCGGCCTCGACCATTCCTACCTTGATATGCGGCGATTCGGCCTCGATGGCGTCTATCTGTGCCATGCGGATCGGCGCATAAATAAAGGCGAAGGCGATATAAACGGCACCCGCGATCAGCCCTTTTCGGTTGAACTTCACGTTCTTGTCCGTTCGACGGAGCCATAAAGTTCTGGAAATGTCGAAGATAAGGACGTTGCAGAGAACGAGCAGGAAAGTGACGCCGAGGACTCCAAAGATATCGGCCGTCTGAATGGCCGGAACAAAGTTGTACTGGCTGTTCGCATAATACCATGGGAACAGCATCGGGAAGAACGCCTCGACGCCGACGAAAGCCGCCGTGGCGGAAATCCATATCGAGCGAGCATTGATTTTACGAATCAAATACCCCCAAATCGCGAACACGAGCCCCTGTATGATTCCCAGGCCAATGCAGAGCAGCAACGAAACGATAAAGGGCATGTGCCCGAAATCCTCGAGAAGACTGCCAATCCAATAAAACCCGCCGACATTCGTGACTGAACCCGCCAGCCACAACAGGAAAAAAGCCTTTTTGGGTGTCAGTCCCTCGATCGCCCAAAGTTCGAGCGCAAGCGCAAAATACGCCAGCCAAAACTGATTAAACTCCGGGAAAGCAAGGAAAACACACGTGCCGCCGATCAGGGCAAAAATAAACCTCAGCCATGTCGGCACTTTCACGCTTTGATCTGGCGAGAGACACGCGCTTGCCATACGATCGACATAACCTTTAAAAGAACGATCTGTGCTATCCAATGATTTCTCCGAAACAATGAAAGATTATTTCTGCTCCGTTTCCGGTTCGGCGAAAACGCAGTGCAGGTTCGTGTCTTTGTAGGTCTTTTTTGCTTCCTGGAAGACGTGTTTTTTCCAGTATTTGGCGGCCATTTTCTTCTTGAGTGGTGGCAGCCTGTCGACGAACACGGAGCCTTCGAGATGTGAAAATTCGTGCAACAGCGCGACCGCACGAAGTTCTGTGGCCTCTTCACGGAATTTTTCACCGTTCACATCCTGCGCCTCGATGATGACGTGCCCGAATGACTTCACATCGCGGTACAGTCCCGGCAAAGACAGACACCCTTCGTTCCAGACGAGGGGCGAATCCTTTTTGATAATGACGGGATTGATATAGGCCCTGAGCGTGGAAGGCTCATCGGGTTTGGATGTGTCGACGACAAAAAGGCGGCGGCTGATGCCAACTTGCGGCGCGGCGAGCCCAACGCCGAGGCCTTCGTACATCGTCTCGGCCATGTTCTCGACGAGTTCGCGAAGGGCATCGTCAAATTCCGTCACTGGTTCCGCAACTTTTAACAGAACGGGATGCGGATAAATGTAAAGATCTAAAAGCATAACTCTCCTTTCAAATCTGCGGCAACCCATTCACGTGCCGCACTGGAACGACCTTATAATGATTTCGATGATTTTTTCCTAGTTCATTTGTGGGCACGCCTATTGACATACGGCGTGCCTGCCGCGCTATTGTCATACGCGCGGCAGAACGATTACGTCTATTGTTGTCGAATAAGAAATTTTTACAGACTCCAAAAACTTAGTATGTTATTTGCTAGAATAAAATTTTTCTGTGGTCAGTTCTTCACTCAAAGGAGAGTTAAAAATGAAGCTATTAAAACCAATTCTCATCGCGAGCTTTATTTCCGGCGCGGCAATCATGCTCCAAAGTTGTGGTGTTCCCGTTCATGTTATTCGTTATCCTTCTTTCTGGACCGCAGAAGTCCAGTATTCCTCGATGGCCGTTGCCCCGACGAGAAACTTCATTCGTCCTGGCGTCTATGAAGGCCAGGTATCGAGCGGCGTCGTCCGTGATCTCGTAAACACCGGCACTTACACGGTTTACGATCACACCCACGAAGTGTACATGGACAACGCCAACATGATTTACAACATCCAGATGACCGGTGAAGCGGAACTCATTCTGTTCAACAATATCACCGATTACAGTTTCGATCACTGGGAAGAAGAACGCGTCCGCGAAGAGCGGCATCCGGTTTACGTTCTCGACCGTTACGGTCATCCCAAACGCGATGAATTCGGCAACAAGATCGTCGATCACGAAGAAATCGAATACATTCACTATCCGTGGTTTTATGGTCGCGGCAGGGCGAATATCGCAAGCTCCATCGTTCGCGTTCAGGATGGTCAGACGATTTACTCGAAGACGATATCCGGCGAATGCACCGATGACGGGCCGCATCCGCACAACATCGCACCGCCTCATCAGTTGGAAGAGTGCGCAGTCCGCGATGCCACGAACTCGATCTACTATCCGCTCGTCCCGGTTTACAAAACACTCCGCGTTTCACAGAAAGACCTCCTGAGTGTTGTCAATCCCGCCACAGGCAAGTCAAAATTCACGATGAACGATCAGGTCGTCATCAGCACGTGGCTTCCGAACGACGCTCGTATGAACGCGTTCACGATCGATATCGTTCCCAAAGACACCAACAATGTCCTCGTCAGCAACAACTTCACGTGGGAATCGAATGATCGCATCACGTACACGTATTCGATTTCTCAGCTCGTCGAAGCCGCTGGCGGCGCACGCGTCCTGACGGTTCGATTCATCAATGGCGGCAAAGTCGCCTTTACACGAGACATCAAAGTCGAATAATCGAAAGCCCCTCAAAACGAGGGGCTTTTTTGGGGCCTCCCCCCTGCCCCTTCTCCACTAGCTAAGGAAGGGACAATTGCTGTAAATGATGCAAATAATAGAAGCCCGTAGGGCTTCACGTTTAGTAGCCCCCGGTTGGCGCGTAAGCGCCTACCGGG
>JAZODZ010000179.1:0-7967 GCA_045597285.1 Myxococcota bacterium | reverse complement strand
GAAAATGCGACGAAATGCGATAACGGCGTGTTCCGTACCTGTGAAAACGGCAAATGGAACGAAGGCGAGATATGCGAACAGAGCTGCGACAACATCAAGGGGTGCGTGGAATGCATTAATGGCGATGCCAAATGCCTGACGCGTAAAATACTCGATCCCGAAACAGGGGAAGAGACCGAAGAAGAAGAGACATACATGTTGAAGTGTGTCGGCGATGTCTGGCAGGAAGAAACGGAAGCAACGATATGCGAACTTGCGTGCGTCGAAGGCAAAGGCTGTATGCAGTGCGAAGGCGAAGCAGTCGTTTGCGAAAATGGCGCGATTTACAGATGCCAGGAAGGATTCTGGAGTGAGCCTGAGTCGTGTGGTGAAAACATCGAGTGCAAAGATGAGACGACATGTGCAGAATGCGTGGCTAGTGCACGCAAATGCGAAGACGGCAAGGAATCGCTTTGTACCGAGGGGGCATGGAGCGAACCTACGGCGTGTCCATACGATGCGAGCTGCAATGAGGAAGGCACGGCCTGTCTTGCCTGCAACGATGGCGATAAAAAATGCGAGATCGACAGGCAGTACAACTGCGTCAATTCGGAATGGAAACCCGGTGAATACTGCATGCTTGGTTATAGCTGCCGCGATGATGGCATGAGCTGCGGTATGTGTGTGAATGACTCGAAGAAATGCGAGGACGGCAAACTATACACATGCCAACAAGGTGCCTGGGCAGAGCCTGTGGATTGCGACGGTGGCCTCGGCTGTGCAGACGCCACGCATTGCCGTCAGTGTACTTCTAGCCAGTCGCAGTGCGTCGAAGAAACGACCAACGAATATCGTGGGTGTTATAACGGCATGTGGGATCGCAATGAAAAATGCCAGGCCGGTTATCAGTGCAGTCAGACCGATCCCGATACCGCCGAATGCGTTCCTGGCGAGAATTTCTGCACGCCCAAGACTGACAAATTCCAATGCACGGGAACTAACGCTGCGACGCTCGAAAAATGCGAGAGTAACTATAAGTGGACGACAGTCCAGACTTGTCCGGAAAAGACAGTGTGCCATGCCGCGAGCGGCGCATGTCTCGATGCCTTTGTCGCATGGAATATGGACAACGTGTACTGGCATTCCAAGGACGAGACCGAATCGATTACGCCCAAGAAAGGCATTAATGTTTACCGAACATCGGGCACCGTTCTGGAGATTTATCCCAGCGCAAAGTCAGCCACGCTCAACGAGAACAACGGCTTTGAATTTACCTATCGCAAGCCTGCCAACGCCACAAATCCCGTGTTGAATTTCACTTTCAACAAGTACAAAGACGACGGCTGTTCAAAGGCGCAGGTACGCCTGAATGGCACGAATCTCGGCAACGCCCTCGACATGTCGATTGGCAGCAAGGCGTTTAACGTCGATCTGAGTACGGCGAAGGACGGCGACAAGATCGATCTCCTGTTCTATGGCAACACGAGTACCTATTGCGGTCGTTTCGGCAATATCAACATCAATGCGAATTATATCGGCAAGGTTCGCTCGATGACGCAGTGGCAGTATCTGACACCAGTCGTGAGTTCGAAGGCGTCCTACGGCCTCGGCGAGTGGACGACAGTTTCGCTTCCCGTTTATCTTTCCGGATTGAACAGCGGCGGCTCAGGCTATGTCCAGATGACCTCGCGTAACACGTCCGAGCCCAATCCCGACAAATATCTGCGTTTCGATACTTCGACAGCAGGTTATAACGGCGTCAAACTCTACCTCGAAACCTATCGTAACGATACCGGCCCGTCCAGAGTTCAGGTCGATTTCTATGCCAACAACTCGCCCGAAGTTTCCTTCTCGACGACGCTGACGCTCGACAAGCAGGGTGCATGGCAAACCCACGTCATCGATCTCGGCGACAAGGTCGACGACAAGAATGTCGTTCAGTTCCAACTCAATCCTTTCAAGGCGAGCAGTGGTAGCGGTACCGTCAACTTCAGAAAGATTAGTCTTCTCGGCAAAAAGGTGACTTGCAGTAAGAATGGTACCGTTCGATGCGTCGGCGATGGTTCCCGCCAGATTCAGGTTTGCGAAGACAAAGTTTATAAACTTAAAGCCGAATGTGCTGAGGACGAAATCTGCAACACGGGAAGTGGCGGTGTCTGCAAGAAGAGATTCATGAATCTCACGTTCGATGAAATTTGGTACGATGCCAACTCACAAAACAATGTTTCGGGCAATCCTCACGTCAATACATTAAAAGCCAAGGGGTTTGGCGTTTCCATGAATAGCAATGGGCTGTATCTGACCCGTGGTTACGGACAGACCTATATGGAAAGTTCCAGCAAACAAGTCACTTTCAATCTGTCTACAGCTGGCTACACCAATCCCATCTATTTCAAGTTCAAGGTTCAGCGTATCAATGCCGAATCCGCAAAAACACTGCGTTTCCTGCTCGATGGTGCTGAACAGCACGTGATCCAGCTCAGCACGATTGAAAGTGGCTATCAGACATTTGAACTTCCGCTCAGCAATGCCACGGATCTGCTCAAATTTGAACTCGTCATGCGTGTTTATGGCGAAAGCTCGACAGATGCGAACTTCAAAGGGGCTCTGCGCTTCGACGATATCCAGCTCATTTCTCGTAAAGGCACCACAGATACCGTCATTGCAGCCTGGGATTTCAACTCGAACAAACTCGAATACCGTCCGCAGTTCGGCGAAGGTTCTTTCGCACGAATTCCTGCAAGCACTACCCAAATGGGGTACTGGAACGGGAGTTACCTTTCGTTCTCCGATGCCGCTGCCAATGTCCAGGAACCCAACAAAGATCGTTATTCGGAATTCAAGATCAAGAAAGACAGCACCAAGAAAGCCCTGTTCAAACTTAGTCAGAGTTCCAATCCTCAGTCGTACGGCAAAGTGGATGTCGTCGTGAACGACGGTACGCCCCAGACGATTGAAGTTCCTCACTCGGGAAGCAAAGAAGTGCAGGTCAAGCTTCCGGCAGGTAAGGCTGAAGACGATGTAAAACTCTACTATTACGATTCTTACGAAAGCCCCAACAAACAGTTCACTTCACTCAGTGTCATCGAGGAATAGTTCGATTCCGCCCCGAGGTCAACAGCCCCGGGGCTTTTTGGATAAATCCAATCAGATGAGTAGTTCACTCGATAGGATAAAGACATGAAATCAAAACTCATTCTCTGCCTTCAATGCTGCCTGTTTGCAGCATTAGCTGTGTCTTGCGGCGACAACGACGCATCAAATCAGCCGCCAGATCCGGGACAGAATTGTACAAAAGACAATGAAATGATGTGCGGTGACGTCTGCGTCGACGTCAAATCAAACGCCGAGCATTGCGGCAATTGCGAGACCGTTTGTAATAAAGGCGAATATTGCGATGCTGGCTCTTGCAAAAAAGGGGAACTCACCTGCAATGAAGATAAAGGTGAGATGAAGTGCGGCGACACTTGCGTCGACGTCACAGCAAACCCCAAGCACTGTGGAACGTGTAACCACAAATGCGGAACTGACGAAATATGCGTCGACAAGACTTGCCAGAAACAGGGGCAGGAGCCGGAATGCAAAGCAGAAGAAGGCAAAGCACTCTGCGATAACAAATGTATCGATATCACAGAAAATATCTATAACTGCGGCAAATGTGACTTCGTCTGCGGTTCGAACATGAAGTGCCAAAACAAGGCCTGTACTTGTGAGGATGGCTATTATCCAGTCAGTGACGATGTTGCCGAAGGTTGTGACATTCTTCTTGGCGATGAATGCAAACCCGGTGAGTCTCGCGAATGCTGGACTTATGACTTCGAGCCAGCCGAAGGTAGCGCGTGTAAGAAAGGCACTCAGCACTGTGTTGGAGGTGCATGGGAAAGCTGTGAAAATCAAGTCGGGCCACTGCCATACAATCCCAATACGCCCGAAGCCGATTTGAACTGCGATGGCACGCCTGATAAGGACGAAGATGCTGACGGTGATGGCTGGACCAAAGAGGATGGGGATTGTTGCGATGATCTCGATTCCTGCACTGCCTCCACTGAAGGCGTCGTCAAGGAACAGGACCTCGCCAGCATTAATCCCGGTGCGGCTGAACTGCCGGATGACAAGGTCGACAACAACTGCAACGGCAAGGTCGATGAATCCCCAAGCGCATCATGTGAACATGGCATAGATGACAGCTTTCCGACGGGGGTTGACGATGATGCCGCATTGGCATTGGCCCGCGCCATGGATATTTGTGACGAAGTCGTTACCAAAGACAGCCGTAAGCCAGGTCTCATCAGTGCAACGCTTCTCAATGGCATGAAAGAGATTTCAATCCATGCCAATTCCTTATTCTCAAATGCCATGGGTACCGAGGGCACGCCCTATAAATTGCGTCCCGTGAATAATAGCGCGAGTTTCGCAGTTCTCTCCACAGGCAAAGCCATTGATGCCGCTCACTTTACAGATCAGACTATCAATAGTAAGGAACGCGAAGTCGCCACGAGCGGCCAGGGAACGATTCCCAAACTCTATTCGCAGTCCGATCCGAATTTCAGGCTTCAATCCAATGCACTCTGTGGCACGGCGGACAAGATCTTCGATGTCGCGGCACTCACGACGGAAATGCGCGTTCCTAGCAATGCCAAAGGATTCAGAATCAAATTCCGATTCTTTACCTCCGAATATAGCGAATACGTCTGCAAGCCGTTCAACGATTTCTTCGTGATTTTGCTCGAATCCACGCATGAAGATACGCCGAAAGACCACAACATCGCCTTCGACCTGAATCACAATCCAATCAGCGTAAACAACGCGTTCTTCACGTCATGTGTGCCGCTCGATTGCGATAAAAATCAATGTCCGGCGATCATGACGTGTGATGCCAATACACAGGGCCAAAAAGTCTGCAAGCCGAAGAATGCCAAGGGCGAATTGATTGACCCATGTAGCGACGGCGATGAAGGTCGGCTCGCGGCATCGACGTTCAATACCTACACCGTTGGACGCGGTGCGACTTCTTGGCTCGAAACCTCAGCTTCCGTCGTCGGTGGCGAGGTGATCAAACTTCATTTCTATATTTGGGATACAGGTGATTCCAGCCATGACTCACTCGTCATTCTCGATGACTTCCAGTGGGTTTATGAAGATGTCGAGCTGGGGACACTGCCTGTCGTCATTAATTAATTGTATTGGGGCGCGGCTATCGCGATGCGATACGCCGCGATCGCTCGCCTATGCGCCGTCGGCGCATACGGCTCGCGGGCACGTGTCACGTGCCTGCCATTGGGCACGGCTATCAGCCAGTGACCGATACGCCGTGCGAACCGTTTTCATCAGATAAAGGAGAAATCATACGATGAAATTTGTTGTTTTTAGTCGCGGGGTTGATGACAATGGGATGTTCTGAAAACACCCAGGAACCCTATGAGGCATTGTGTGAATCTATTTCATCATGTGTGGATCTATTTCATCATGTGTGGATGAAATCAACACGCTGGCTATTCAATATGGTTATGGCGAAGTTCCCACAATCGATTCCATCAATTTCACATTTCCCAATTATAAGCTAACTTTTGAGAATAAAAAACAATGTATAGATGAGTTCTCACAATATCAGCATTCAGTTTCGCCATGTGAGAAAGAACTCAATGACTATTATGACTGTATGTCGAATCTTAAATGCGACAAAATGATTGAGGCATTTTTCACTGAATCAAACGGTATATGTAGCAATCTTCTTGAGCGAGCTGTGAATTGTGTCGATGGAATTGCTCAAAAGTGATTTCACGCACGGTATGGATGATTTATTAGATTGTTATAAACATCCATACCAATAATCACGATAAAATTAATTATAATACTCAAATAATTGTTATAAGTTTAAGAAATGTCTGAGTCAATGAGCCTGGGCTCCTTTGATGATAAGTGGTTTTCGGTTGGATTTGGTTTTCCATTGAACTAAATCAGCCATTCGTTGCCGTTCCATATAATCCTCACAATTTTCCCCTTCACAATACTACTTTTACATTTTTTCAGACCTGATTCAAGGTAATCTTCGCACTTTTTCAGACCCCATTACACGTCACAAACACATTTTTTCTGGCCTCATTCAATATCGCTTACAGCAGAAAAAGAACTCTCATTTTATGTCCACAACACTAACGCATTTTAATTCGCAATCCAAAACTGGATGCGCGTCCAGGGTCTCGTGTTGCCGTTGACTGCGCACCAGGCCTTCGTGGATTGTCCCGGCATGAGCGTGAGCGGCATGTCATCTCGGTTGGATCTTTCGGATTGAAGCGTGCAGTACTGCGGAGTGGCTTCATCCGTCCTGAACACGATTTTGGAATAAGCGCGATCCGTGGCATGGCTGGTCAATTCCAGCTCGATGGCGGTATAACTTGTATTTCCCGTTGTCGCGATATTCGTCATGCCCTTCATGTCGAATTCGACATCGGCCGCAAACCGTTCTGCCATCGTTTTCTGATATTTCGTGGCTGCAACCGCCAAAGGCGTCAGATTGCGGCAGAGTTCTTCGTTCTGGGCACAGATAATGGCGAGTTCTTCAAAAGCCTCGTCAAAGCGATCGGCATCGAGGTATTGGCGAAAATCGTTTTCGCTGAGCGGTGCCGCATAGGAATCTCGGACATTTGAACGCAGATAGTATTTGCCGTGATCATCGCGTGAAAGGATGATTCTGACTTTGTGCTCATAAGACTCGCCTTTCCAGGCATTCTGAAATGCGCGTGCCCAACGTTCGACCTGTTCCTCGAATGCCATACTTTCCGGGAGTGGAATGTCGGGAATGTTGGGGATGACTGGGACGGATTGGATGAATTCATACCCCATATTGCCTTCGGCATCTTTCTGGACTGCGGTCAAACCATCCCTCAGGACGGGAGAACAGATCGTGTTCCGGGCAATAAATGCGCGGATTGCGATGTATTTAGGGCGTTTTGATACGGGAACCTGCGCCGTGAGGCGCTGATTGATTTCGCGGATGGCCTCTTTCTCATCGGGGAGAATGTATTGATCGAAAGCCGGCCATAAGGCCCAGTTCGGGAAAGAACCGCGGCTGTAACGGCAAAGAAATTCCGCGGTATCCTGTGGAATCCAGGTATCGAGAGAATGGTCAGGCTCTCCCTGAACGATGGCAGCTTCTTTAGAGCATGCAGTCAGGGAGAGCAGAAAGCATAAAGCCGCGATGGGACGCTTATTTATCAACGACGACATCGACTTTATCGTAATGCGTTAATTCATCACTCGAAGCCTTGATGGCAGCCATGCAGTACGTCGTCTTGCAATCGTAGATATCGACTTTGCGGTTGAGCCCGCGGAGATAGGCTTTGGCACCTTTTTTGACGCCTTTGTTGCTTCCGAGGCCACTGATTTTAACGTCTGCGACGTTGCTGTCCCGCGGCGTGACGAGGACGATCGTTCCGGTCACGGTTTTCTCATCGGCACCAATGCCGTCGGTGTTGGAATTGTTATCCGCACAACATTTATCGCCTTTTTCGGGTTTGCATTTGTCAACCGGCACGCATTTTTTCTTGCTGCCACCGCCACCACCACCTTTAACGACAGCCTTGCATTCGCCTACTTCTGAATCGCATTCCTGCGAATCACTGGCGCATTCCATGATCTGTACGAAGCCGACTTTTTCCTTGCATTGCATCAGGATGTTCCCAGAGCATGCAAAAGTCCCGATCGTGCAGTCGGGTTCGGGTTCAGGAATCCGGAAATCAGCCCTGAGCGTGTAGCTGCTCTTGCCATCGGTGGTGACGAGCGAAATGAAATAATTGTCATGCTTCACGTTGGATTCCTCAAGCTCGTAAACACTATCGGAATGGTTTGTCACGAGGGTATGGATAGGTCTTCCAAAACCATCCATGAGGGTGAGGGTAAGAATGACATCAGATGGTTTGTCGATGTTTGTGCTGACTTTGACGACCCCTTCACTATCGGGAATGAAATAATACCAGTCTTCGTGATCA
>JAZODZ010000178.1:0-2631 GCA_045597285.1 Myxococcota bacterium | reverse complement strand
GTAAAACGTTCGACAGCCTTGGACAAAAGCCACTGCCTGGGCGGTTCTGTGCCGTCTGGACGCGATTTCCGGAACGATATTCCGAGGCGACGGGATGTTTTTTTTCGTCCGATATCGAGGCTTGTTTGAGGGAATGTGGCGAGCGTTCCGAAACGGTGTATGCCATAGGCGGTGCGCAGCTTTACGGCCGGCTGATGGCGAAAGCCCGTAAAATCTGGATTAGCCGCATTCCCGGCGTGTGGCATTGCGACGTGTTTTTTCCGCCTTTACCGGGGTTCGAACTGGCCTGGACGAAGCCGATGCCGGGATTCACGCTCGAATGCTGGCACAGTATGGCGGCGAGTGAGAGCTGAACTGTTACCCCATAATGAACGATTTTATAAAAATATCGTTCATTATTCACGAAATTGTGATATTTTATCGAACTGGTTTTTGCTGTTTATCAGCGAAAATGAGGCTCAGCGAGTGGCTGCGACCTAATTTACCGGCCGGAAGGCAATATCAAAAAAGAGGTATGTATGTTTGAACTTTTTGTCATGTCTTTGCACGAGTACTGGGCTGATTCTGAAAGCAACAAGGTCGAGTCGTCAGTTTCCGAGCTCATGGATGTTCTTTCCGAACATTACGGAAAAGAAATCACGTGGAACGAGGATGAGCTGAGCGAGGAACAGAAGAACGAGGAGATCGCAGTCGATGTCATTGAAGATGAGCATCTGACGTCCCTTCAGGCTGTGGCAGCAAAACTCGAACTCGATGGAAATCTCGATGGTCTCGAACTCGATCCCGATGATCCGTGGGGTTGCGACGTGTTCGCAAGACTCGAAGACAAACTCGAGGAATCCGACGATGGCGAAATCAAAACATTTAAACATCTCCTCAATATCGGCAATGGCTGGGAATGCGTGATCATTCCTGTCGATGTCGACAGCGTTGCCGAAATCAATGTCGATCCGGATGACTTCGAAGATGAAGATTACGAAGACGATGACGAGGAAGACGGTGAGGATGAGGAAGTTGCCGATTCCGAAGAAGAAGATGAGGAATGCGATTGCTGCGAATGTGATGATGACGACTGCTGCTGCGATGAGGATGCAGACAATGTCATCGACATCGCTTCTGCCATCGGTCTCCAGCATGAACTCGAACTGATTGCGAAACATCTCAAACTCGATCTCTCGATCGATATCGACAGCGAAGAAATTCACTTCGACGATGACGACAACCTCCAGACGGCAAAACTCTGCTGCCTCATTTTCTACAAGAAACTCAAAGAGGCTCTCGAAGCCAACCAGCCGCTCATCCTTCGCCTTGCAGATGGCGAGGAATATGATGACGACGAAGAAGACGATGATACGATTGAAGATTAATTCATCGGAATGACTGAATGAAAGGCTGCCTTTGGGCAGCCTTTTTTTTGACCTCACCCCCTCTGTCGCCGTTGGCGACCTCTCCCCAATGGGAGAGGGGGAGAAAATTTGGGGAAATATGCCTATTACCCGGGGTTACGCTACGCTTCACCCCGGGCTGAAACATTGCGCCCTTTCAGGGCGATTATCTAATAATTATCGAAGGGCTCGTTAAACAGAGCCTTTTTTTAGCCCAGCCTCAAAATGCAGTAACAAAGGACGACCCAGGCGACGATTCCGAGCGCAGACAGGACAAAGCGCATCTTCCATTTGCGGGATGACACGAAGATATCGCGGCGAGTCTTGTATCCGTACCATTCGCGGTTTGTAAAAAGTCCCCATTCTCGGCTGGCAGAAAAAAGCATCGCACATGTCCAGGCTAAAAACAGGATCGGCGTATTCTCGGTTGGAAAAAAGGCGAAGAGAAGGAGACCGGCCAGCCAGACAGCCAAAAGGATATATACGCGAAGCGGTAGCCGAAGCCGGTGTTCTGTCGGTACGAATTTGGGCGTTTCAGTCGGTGGTGCAAGCAGGATAAATGCAATCAGGGGCGGGAAGCAGAGGCCGAACAATGCCGCCGGCAAGAGCCACATTCCCATCGTGACCCACAATGGAAGGACAACGGAAGGGATGTAAAAGAGAACGGCAAACAGCCGGAACTTAAAAAAATAGGCAACGATGCCGCAACCCAATAAAACAGCGGCAATCGAAGCGCAGAGAGGGGATACTGAAATGGCTGGCACAACGGCCAGCCACCAGTACACGATTGTCAGAAACTGAACAGCGTGTGAAGCAACGCGGCTCATACAAACTGTTTCAATCTTTCGATGATGAGATCGAGTGCAATCAGGTTGTTTCCGCCTTCGGGGATGATGACGTCGGCGTAACGTTTGGAAGGCTCGACAAATTCGAGATGCATCGGGCGGACGGATTTGTAATACTGCTTGCGGATCGAGTTGAAATCGCGGCCGCGTTCGCGCATATCACGGCGGATTCGGCGGAAAACGCGGATATCGGCGTCCGTATCCACGAAGATTTTGATGTCGAGCAAATCGCGAAGCGGTTCAAAACAGAAAAGCAGAATGCCTTCGACGACGATGACGGGGAGCGGTTCAATATGAATCGTCTCATTCTGTACACGCGAATGGGTTTTGAAATCATAGAGCGGGACATCGATAGCCTGCCCATTTTTCAAGGCTTTGATATGTTCAACGAGGAGTTCGCT
>JAZODZ010000177.1:0-3586 GCA_045597285.1 Myxococcota bacterium | reverse complement strand
ATTACGAAGTTCATGATGAAGCATTTCCGTTACGATCCGAAGATCGAGGGAATGCACTTCTTCCGCAAAATCGATGGCAAAACCTTTATGACGCCGCTCATCGTCGCCCTCGTGGTCGTCGAAGTCAGCGATGTCATCTTTGCCGTCGACTCGATTCCTGCCATCTTTGGTATCACGCAGGATCCCTACATCGTCTTCACCTCCAATATCTTCGCCATCCTCGGCCTTCGTTCTCTCTATTTCGTGCTCGCCAGCATCCTTGAGAAATTCGCGGGACTCAAATATTCCGTCGGCGCAATCCTTCTGTTTGTTGCCGTGAAACTGCTCGTTCCGGCTGGTTACTACGTGTATGACCTCATCAATGGCACGATCGATCCGAAGACCGGACAGGCACTCGTCTTCGATTTCAACAATATGCACCCCGTCACCGAGAACTTTATTGAAGAACTCCCGACTTGGTCGAATCTGGCCGTGATCGGCGGTCTCATCCTGATCGGTATCGTGGGCAGCCTGATTTACGACGCGAAACACCCGAAAGATAAAGAGGAAAAAGCCGAAGAAAAAGCCGTTGAATCGGATGAAAAGGCCGAAGGTTCTGAAGAAAAAGCCGAAGGTTCTGAAGAAAAGGCCGAAAGTTCTGAAGAAAAGGCCGCCGAGGCTTAATTGACGTTTTACAGAACGTCGGATTGTGAGACGTTATGCAGGGATTCTGCATAACGTCTTTTTTTTTATATGGGCGCGGCCTATGCGCCTGCGGCGCATACGGCGGGCACGTGTCACGACACGTGCCTACCATGGGCACGGCTATCGCGATGCGATACGCCGTGCGTGGTGCGCTATGCCTATGGCATACGCGCACCGTTCCTGTTTCCTGCGCCGCTGACGGTTGCGTACTCTTGCCTATTGCCTCGTTTAGAATAAGGCCACGTAATTTAAAAACACTGTCCGGGGCTGCATTTTTCCGATTTTTCTTGACAAATCCCCATACATCCCCCTAAATGCTCGCCCGGCGCGATGGGCGCGCCCAAAATGCGCAGCCAGTTGGGATGCCGTCTGCATCTGTTGGGGCTGCATTTAAGGAATAAAAATATGGCAAATCTCGAACTCAAAGGCACAGTTCGCTGTGGTGGTAAAAAAGGCGTCAGCCGTAAACTTCGTGCTTCCGGCAACATTCCCGTTGTTTGCTACGGCCGTCACGTCGACACCATCGCAGCTACCATCAATCCTGCTGACCTTGTTAAAGTTCTCTCCACGGAATACGGCCCCAATGTCGTCTTCACGTTTGTCGCCGTCGATTCCGAAGGCAAAGAAGTTCGTCGTGACTGCATGGTGAAATCGCTTCAGCGCGATCCCGTCAGCCGTCGCATTCTCCACGCTGACCTGTATGCTATCGATGCAGACCGCAAAGTCGTCGTCCGCGTTCCGCTCCGTCTCGACGGTAAAGCCGTCGGCGTTGGCCTCGGTGGTAAACTTCGTTGCGCAGTCCGCGAAGTCGTCGTTTCCTGCCTTCCCAAAGACATTCCGACCGAAATCGTTTACGATGTGACGCCGATGAACATCAAAGATCGCGTTCAGATCAGCGCTGTTCCTCGTCCCGCCGGTTGCGAATTCGTCTTCAGTAGCGACTATCTCGTTGCCGAAATTTATCCGCCACGCTCATAATTCGCGGATCTTAAAGTTTTAAAACGTCCGACGCCGTTCGGACGTTTTTTTTTAATTGCGCCTTGCGAGTACTGTTTATTTCACAGACGCTTGCTTTTGGTGTAAAAGAGCCGCTTTGGGGCTTCTATGAAGGATGTTGTATGAGTGATGAGTCGTTGTTGATTGTCGGGCTGGGAAATCCAGGCGCTGAATACGCGTCAACACGCCATAATGCCGGATTCAGGCTTCTCGACTGCTTTTGCCGCGAATGCGGAACCGTCATGTCACAAGCCAAATTCCAGGGTATCTTTGGCACGGCAAGGCTCAATGGAAAATCGCTTCTTCTGCTAAAGCCGCAGACATATATGAATCTGAGCGGCAGAAGCGTTGTCGCCTGTATGTCCTTTTATCACCTCGCCATCGAGAACGTGCTCGTCCTTCACGACGAACTCGATCTCCCGCTCGGCGATATTCGCGTTAAAGTCGGCGGCGGTGCGGGCGGACACAACGGTCTCAAATCCATCATCGAACTCACGGGGAGCAATGCGTTTGCTCGCCTTAGGATAGGCATCGGCAGACCCGAACACGGCGATGTCGTCAACTATGTTTTAGGTTCATTGAATACCCAGGACGAAGAAACACTGGGTGCCACGTTAAATATCGGAGTCGACGCGCTCAACACGTTTATTGAGCGCGGTCCTCAGGCTTCGATGACTTTTTGTAATGGCCTGTTCAAGGCCAAAAAGAAGGAGGAAAGCAAATAATGGGAATGTCCACGATTGACTATCTGGTCACTCTGGGTGTGCCCGTTGCCGCAGTCTGTGCGCTTCTTTTCGCCATCATTCGCGCGAGAGGAATTGGAAAAAAAGACCCCGGCTCGGATCGCATGAAAGAGATTTCCGGATACATCCACGAAGGCGCTATCGCCTTCCTGCACGCCGAATATAAAGTCCTCGGTGTGTTCGTTCTGATCGTCGCAGCGCTTCTTGCGCTGATCAACCTCGGCAACGCCGAAAGCAGCCCGCTCGTCGCAATGTCCTTTATCGTCGGTGCGCTCTGCAGTGCCGGTGCCGGTTACTTTGGTATGCATGTCGCCACAAAGGCCAATGTCCGTACAGCCAACGCTGCACAGGATGGCCTTAAACCCGCTCTTTCAGTCGCTTTTGGTGGCGGCGCCGTCATGGGCATGACCGTTGTCGGTCTCGGCCTTCTCGGCATCATCTCTCTCTTCATGCTCTACACCAACGTCATTTTCGTCGGCGAAAGCATGTCCAAAATCCTCGAAGTTCTGATTGGCTTCAGCTTTGGTGCTTCATCGATTGCCCTCTTTGCACGTGTTGGCGGTGGTATTTACACGAAAGCCGCAGACGTCGGCGCTGACCTCGTCGGCAAAGTCGAAGCCGGTATTCCTGAAGACGATCCCCGTAACCCCGCCGTCATCGCCGACAACGTCGGTGACAACGTCGGTGACGTCGCCGGTATGGGCGCTGACCTCTTCGAATCCTATGTCGGTGCCATCATCGGTTCCGCCGTCCTCGGTGCCGCGCTTTGGTCCGGTCAGGATCAGCTTCCCGCTGTCGTTCTGCCGTTCATCATTGCCGCTTCCGGTATCATCATCAGCATTCTCTGCACGGCGCTCGTCAAGAGCTCCGGCAACAACTCCAATCCGCAGACCGCTCTCGACCGCGGTACGATTTCTGCCGCCGGCATTACGGCTGCCGCAGTTTTCGGCATTGCTTATGTCGTCCTTCCGGCTGGCGGTCTTCCGCTCAACCCCGATCACGACATTTTCAACATTGGTACGATTCAGTGGTGGAACATCGGCCTGACCGTCCTTGGCGGCCTCATCGCCGGTACGCTCATCGGTAAAGTTACCGAATACTACACCTCCGATTCATACAAACACGTCAAAGCGATCGCTGAACCCACCACGACCGGTTCTGCC
>JAZODZ010000176.1:0-11671 GCA_045597285.1 Myxococcota bacterium | reverse complement strand
TTCCCCCAAAACAATTCAGGAAACACTTCGCATCTGCAAAGACAAAGGCATACTCGCCGAATATATCAAAAAAATGGAAGGTGAAATCATGGATATCATGGCATATATGTTTGACGAAGAAAATAATAAAAGATTGTTTGGTTTGGAACAGAGAAAAGAAGGGAAAAAAGAAACCGCCATCAATCTCCTCAATATGAATATGGATATATCCATCATCGAAAAAGCAACAGGGCTTTCAGAAAAAGAAATCCTAAAGCTGAAAGATAAGAAATAATCACAGCCCTCGCGTATTGCGCAGCAATACGCGAGGGCACAGCGGCGTATCGCATCGCGATAACTCGCAAGTCTCGCGCGTCGCCGTACGCCTGCCGCGCCCCAAACGCTCACCCTTCCTCTTCCATCTCGAACCGTTAGATCACGCACTGGCGCGGACTATCGGCCTGGAAGGCGTTGTGAATTGTGTTGAGATTCGGAATGCACACGCAATCGCTCGCTACGCTCGCTGTTATTGGTTACGCAGGATAAAGACCTCGCAAAGGACATCGGGAAGGCAAATTTAAACACATTTCGACATGTCTTCATCGGCTCACGTTTCGGGCTATCGGCTGCCGCACCGTATAGGCGAAAAATAACTCATCAGAGCAATGGCATTACATCAGGGGGCTTTAACAAAAAACTTAACGACATCTTTATTTTAGAAGCACAAAAAACTATGATAGTGAATGGCTTTTTGTAAGCTCATTACACCACGAAGGAGAAAATATGCGCAAAGTACTGCTCGCCCTTGGCTTTTCGGCCGCTGCCCTTACCTCACTCGCCAGTTGTGACCTCGATTCCATCACACAGGGAGACGAATTTACCCAGTGTTTAGGCATTAACAATGCGAACGATATTCTGACAGGCCTCGTCAATGTATCGATGGATGCAACGAACTGCCCTCGATTTGAAAACCTGTATCAGGAAACGATTAAAAAAGAAGGCGAACTGCTTTCGATGGAAGAAGTCCAATACATGGTCGACCACGATGGCGAATTCGCGATGGCTCTCTCACTGAACGCAACCGGTATTAAGAAACTCTTTGAGTCGTCCGTCAGCTGGGCCAAGGATTTCCCGGTCACGATCGATGTCGGCGGCTGCCGCGATTACGGCAATCAATCCAAAAACTGCCTCGCTTTCGGGTTTAATATTCAGGGCCAGAAAGTCATTTTTGGCGTGCCCATCGTATCTGAAATCAAAAAAGACGGACAGGATGGCGTGGGCGACAGAACTTCGATTTTCGCCGATCTCAGCAATGCCCAGATTATCAATCTTACGGGCAACTATATCGCAGACATCGCGCTTGAAAACGTCGTTAAGCTTGCCTTTAACAGCTACCTCAAAGAATACCACATGTTCGACATCGCGGCCTGGGAAATCGGTAACAACGATGTCAAGCTTTTCGCCGGTGCGCCGAAAGTCTCGACCGACGGAGCCACGGGTTACAAAGCCCTCGAATTCGGCATGTATTCGAACCTGTTCTTCTCGCAGAAAGGTTCCGTCAACATCGCCCGCAACATGCCCCAGGATGCCGAAGTCGGCCTCCACATTCACCCCGACCTCATCCGTTCGATTATCGGCCGTATGATGACCGAAAAGAAAGGCGACACAGAGGAGACTTACATCACGCGTAACGTCGTTTTGGACGAGTCCGCGACGAGCCAGTCGACACAGGGCGGTTTCCACGTCTCCATGACCGACATGACCCAGTATCCGCAGGCCCAATTGATGACGTGCTCTTCGGAATGGCGCGATTACTTCACCTTCGGCTTCCGTCTCTGGTCGACCGACAGCTTCTGCGGCTATATGGATTTGCTGGCCGGCCTCAAAATCAAGCTGACCCAGAACAAATTCGAAATCGGCGTCGGCAATATCCACGGCGGTTACTCCGATGGTGCCATGAGCCTGACAAACGGCGTCTTAAATTCAATCGTCACGACCGACTTCTTCAAACAGATGATGAGCTACGTCAACGTCTCGATCAACTTCAACGAACTTACCGTGACCGATCAAAACTCAGCAACCGGCATGAGAAAAGCCTCGATGGACGGCAGCACGTTCGAACTCGACGTGAACGGCAGCGGCATCAGCCTGTACCTGAACTTTGCCGACATCTAAACCATAGATTTATTAAAACACCGGCCGGGCTTTGCCCGGCTTTTTTATCATGCGGGTCACAAAAGGATGAATCGAATGAAAACACGCCATCACTCGCTCATTTTGTCCATGCTTCTATCGATTCTGGCCGGCTGCAACGATGAAACGCATACGCTTGAAATTACAGGCGAATCTTCATTCAGTCCCCCGCATGTCGGCCCCGTCACGCCCGATCCCGGCGATGAACCATGCACGAGCGTCTGCGAACCGTCACGCGAATGCCTTGATGACGACACATTAAGCATCTGTGCGGATTTCAACGACGACGGATGCACCGAGAAGACCACGGAAACATGCCAGGAAGGAGAGGTCTGCCGCGACGGCAAATGCCAAATCCCAGCCGAAGAACCGTGCAAAGACGAATGCACCGCGGATATATGCGAAGACGACAATATCCTGATCGTCTGCCGCGATGACAACGGCGACGGATGCCTCGAAACCATACCGCAAACGTGCGAAGACGGAACTGTTTGCACGAACGACCGCTGCCAGAAAGTATGCCATGACGAATGCCAGCCCGGCGTCGAATGCGACGGAACGAATGCCATTCGTACATGTTCCGACAGCAATGGCGACGGCTGCCTCGAATGGGTTTCCGAACCCTGCAAATCCGGAACGACGTGTTCAGACGGTGCCTGCCGCCAGCCTGAACCCTCATGTAAGGACACGTGTTCGGGAACAACCGTGTGCGAAGGCACGACGGGATACAAGACGTGCAAGGACACGAACGGCGACGGATGCAAGGAATGGTCTGCCGTCACGAAATGCGGATCCAATCAGACGTGCGACGGAGGCAAATGCCAGGCAAGTGTGTGCAAATACACGAGCGCTGTCGATCCGGGCATACACCCGTTGCCAGGCGAATCGAAAGCCGGCAAATCGGAATCACTCACGAAAAACGGGTTCACCGACCATTATCTCTACGACGCGTCAAACTACATCAAAATCGGCACCCGGAATGAATGGGGCGGAAGCATCATCTTTTTCGGCCTGTCCGACGGCAACAAGGGCACGAACAGCACGAACACGATCGACAGCAACGATACCGGCCGCGAGGTCCAGGTCGCCATCTATGACGGTTCGCGCCAAAGCCAGAACTGCGCCTACAACGCCACCTGCGGACAAGTCGCGCCGGCCTGCCCGATATCGATCACGTACCTCGGCTGGAACCCCGTCCAGGGCGGCAACCGCTGCAACCGCGGTTCCGGCGTCGATTCCGTCTCGAACAAAAACGGCATCATGGAAATCGTCACGACGCCGCTGCACTGGAACCCGAACTGGGATGCGACGGACTGCACCTCAAACGGCTGCTCGACCAATCCCAACCGCAAATCCGACGTCCGCCTCACACAGCGCCTTCGCTTCGTCAGCACGCACATCGTCGAACTCTTCTATACCGTGCAAAACCTCGCGGCCATCAACCACACGGAATCGGCGCAGGAACTGCCCACGCTCTACGCGGCCTACGGTGCCCACGGTCTCACGAACCTCAACCGGCTCATGCGTCCCGACAAAACCGAAATCGCCATCAACGAACCCGCAAATGACGGCTTCTATGTCAAAACATTCACGAGCACGGAACCGTGGGTCACGCTGCAAAACGCCGATCTCAGTTACGGCGTCGGCATTCTGTACGAAAACGGCCTCCTCTCGTATCAGGGCTGGCAAAAGGCCGGCGTTTTCAACAACGTGCGGTCGCTGCTCAAATTCGCCCTGCCCGCCAACGGCACGGTCTATGCGCGTGCGTACCTGATTCTCGGCAATTTCGACACGATTAAAGGGCAGGCACAGTGGCTCATGCAGACGATTCCGCCGTTTGGCGTGCTCGACGTGCCCGCCGACGGCGACACCGTGTCGGGCAACAAAGTCAGCGTCAGCGGCTGGGCTCTCGACAACAAGGGCGTGAACAAAATCGTTGCCAGAATTGACGAATCGACGTCGGTCAACCTCACCTACGGTGCCGCTCGCCCGGACGTCTGCAAGGTGTGGGTCGGTTATCCGAAGTGCAATAACGTGGGGTTCAGCGGCACGCTCGACGTCTCGAATCTCGACAAAAACTGCAAGCACCTGCTCGAAATCATCGCGACAGACGGCGACGGGAACACGAGAACGATTGCAAGACGCCTGCTGACTGTGAAATAATCTTTTATGTCTTGGTCTGGCCTATGCTTTGCGCATACGGCCAGACGGCGCTGCGCTATTGACATACGCGCAGCGAATTTATTTTTTGTGTTCCGCAATTCAAGGAGACCCCGAAATGAAAACCCTCAAAAAAGCACTGACGATTGCCGCTCTCCTCGGGCTTTGTGCCATCAGCCTTCCCTCACTCGCCATGGCAGACGACTGCACCGTCACCGTGAACGGAAAAACGTTCAAAATGTACGGCAAAGTCCAGATCGTCGATTCATTCCCCGATGTCAAAGTCCAGATCGTAGACGCATTTCCCGAACTCAAGGTCAAACTCGTCGATGCCTTCCCCGACAGCTGCGGCAAAGTCCAGATCGTCGATTCTTTCCCCGACCTGAAAGTCCAGCTCGTCGACGCCTTCCCCGGTAAAAGATAAAGCCGCGCCAGCGCCGCACGGCGTATCGGCAGCGCCGATAGCCGTGCCCATGGTAGGCACGTGTCGTGACACGTGCCCGTTCGACGTATGCGCCAACGGCGCATAGGCGAACGCAAAACCCGGATAGAGACGTGCGGTCCGCACGTCTTGTTCGCCGTATGCGCCGCGTATCGGCAACGCCGATAGCGGCAACGCACGGCGTATCGCAGATAGCCGTGCCCACATAAAAAAAATCGTAAAAAAAAGTTGCAAAGTACAAATCATAAGTGTAAAAGGTCGCCCGTTGCCGAAAGGTAACACACGAAAGAAGCGAAAGTGGCGAAATGGTAGACGCGCAGGTTTCAGGTACCTGTTTCCAGACTGGATGTGAGGGTTCAAGTCCCTCCTTTCGCATTTGGTTATCCCGGCGGAGCCAAGCTCTTCCGGGATTTTTTCGTATTTTGCCCCGAATTTCGGCAAGACAGGCACGTTTCGATGACGCATCGATACCCCCACCCAATGGGCGCCTGCGCAGCATTTTTCAATGGGAAATGTCAGACTGACCGCTGTTGCGCAGACCAGAATGTCTGTCAAGTCATTGCGGAGAAGTTTATGTTAAGCATTGAAGGCATCGAAAGACTGATAGAACCTGTCATTGGACAGCTTAAACTCGTCCTTCACGGCGTGGAATTGAAGCGCGAGGGGAAGGAACTGGTTCTTCGCATCACCGTCGACCGTGCGAACAAAGAGAATCCGCAGGACGGCATCACGGTAGACGAGCTGGCAGTGGCGAGCGATGAAATCGGGGCGCTTCTCGACCTCGAGAACCCGATTGAAGAGCGTTACCGACTGACCCTTGAGAGCCCGGGGATTGAACGCGATCTCCAGACGTGGCGGCACTTTCAGTTCGCCATTGGCGAGCGAGTCCGCATCGTCACGCGTGGCGAGAACGCGGGCGTGATCGAAGGCAGGCTCGCCAGTGCGAATGACGAAAACCGCACCATCGGTGTCGAAACGAAGGACGGCGTCGTCGAAATCGACTCGACGACGATTAAATCCGCACGCACCGTTTTCGAATGGGAAGTCGGCGAAAAGCGCAAATTCTAATCCGTTAATTCAGCATATTTCATATATTTTGGCGCAACGCGCCCTTTTTTGGAGAAATTTCCGTGGATAATCTTAAACTCAGAGACGTCATCAAACAAGTCGGCAGCGAAAAAGGCATCAAGGAATCGGACCTCATCGATACGATAGAGGCGGCAATCGCGACAGCGGCGAAGCGCATTTTCGGACAGGCCCGCGAAATCGAAGCGTATTACAACGAAGAGCTGGATGAAATCGAGCTGTTCCAGATATTGCAGGTTTCCGAGAACATCGAAAACATTTACCGCGATATCACGCTCGAAGAAGCGGAAGAACACGGCTTTACCGATGTGGGAATCGGCGACGAACTTTTGATTCAGATCTTTTATCGTCCCGAAGACAAAAAGCGCGCGGAAGAACAGGACAAACTGTACGGCGACCTGCTGGATTTCGAGAGTGCAAAGCAGAGCTTCGGCCGCATCGCGGCATCGACAGCCAAACAGATTATCCTCCAGCGCATGCGTGATGCCGAGCAGGAAGTCGTGTACGAGCGCTATAAAGATCGCGAAGGACAGCTCATCACGGGCACGGTCCGCCGCATCGAAAAGGGCAACCACATCATCGTCGAGCTCGACAACGTCGACGCGATTCTTCCGGCACGCGAACAGACCCCGCGTGAAACGTACCGTCCCGGCGAGCGCATCCAGGCCTATGTCAAGAAAGTCCAGAAATCGAACCGCGATTACCCGATTATCCTGAGCCGTTCCGATCCCGATTTCGTCGTCAAACTTTTCGAATCGGTGGTGCCGGAAATCGACGAAAAAATCGTCCAGATTCTGCGCGTGTCGCGTCAGGCCGGTATGCGCACGAAAGTGGCGGTATATTCGAGCCAGAACGACATCGATCCGGTCGGTGCCTGTGTCGGCCTGAAAGGCCAGCGCGTGCAGATGGTCGTGCAGGAACTCCGCAACGAGAAGATCGACATCGTCCCGTTCAACGAAGATCCGGCGAGATTTGTTTGCGCAGCCATCAGCCCGGCAGAGGTGTCGAAGGTTTTGATCGACGACGATGCGATGTCGATGGAACTGATCGTGCCGGATGAACAGCTTTCGCTGGCCATCGGCCGCGGTGGACAGAACGTCCGCCTGGCCGCACAGCTTACAGGCTGGAACCTCGACATCATCAGCGAATCGCGCCTGAAAGACATCATGCAGGAAGCCAAGCGCGTCCTCATGGAACATGGCATCGACAACGAAGCGCACATCGACACGCTCTTTACGCTCGGATACAACAAGCTCGAGAACATCGCGAACGTCGATCCCCTTGAAATCGCACAGATTCCGGGATTCGGCATGGACAACGCCGAGCACATCGTCAATGTCGCCCGCGAAATCCTCGAGGAATCGAAACGCGCCCTGTCGAACAAGGAAATCGAAAAACGCAACGTCCGCGACATTCACGACTACCTCGGCCTGAAGGAAAAACAGGCCCGCAAGTTCTTTGACGCGGGTTACAGGGATTTGAACATACTCTTCCTCGAAAACGACATCGACCGCATGAACGCGAAGACGAACTGCGGTAAGAATCTCGGAACAAGGATCATCGACGATTTGACGACAATCGCGCTGAACCAGAGCGTTTATACGGAAGACGAGCTTGCAGATGCACGCGCAATCTTCTCGAAGAGCCTGAAAGAAATCCCGAACTGCACGATCCAGCAGGCATACAACTGCGTGACCGAAAAATACGGCGTGCGCCAGTTCCCGCCTGAAGAAGACGAACTCGATCCCGAGGAACTTGATGCGGATCTGAACGAAGACGATTCCGATGAAGACGTGGAATAGGCATGAAAGAACCTGAACTGAACGAAGAAACAGGCGAACAGAAACAACCGCAGCGCAGGTGTATCATCTGCCGTAGCAACGGTAAGAAAGTGACGCTCCTGCGCTTTGCGCTGTTTCACGATACGCTTTGTTTTGATTTGCGACAGAAACTTCCGGGCCGCGGCTATTACGTGTGCGCACAGGACAAATGCCTTGAGAAGGCATTCTCGGGTGGCCTGAAAAAGCACACGAAGCACGATCCGACTGAAATCGCGCCGGACATGACAAGTTTTGTCGAAGAAATCCTGATTCCGGGGCTTCACAAGCGATACAAGGAATGCCTCCAGGCCGGGTTTCAGAGCCACCAGCTGATCGTCGGTGCCGACGGCGTGGAGCAGGCGGCGATGCAGGATCAGCTTTTATGCTATGTGCTTGCCACGGATGCCTCGGAGTCGACGGCACAGAAATACCGGACTAATGCGGATCGCAAGGGAATTCCATGTTTTGGGATGCTGGATCGCGCATCGTACGGAGCGATGCTTGGCAAGGCGGAACGCGTCGTTCTGGGCTGGCGTCCCGGGCTTCTGGGCGAAGAATTCATGGCTCTGGAGACATCGCTGAAGCGTCTTGAAAACAGGGGATCGACGGAAAAGTGAACGAACAGGCGGTCAGATTTCCCGCAGGGCGGAAAAAACCGCACCGAAATGAATAAATGGTGACACAATGGCTTGAAGAATCGCGCAAAGCGTCTTATAAGGCGCGGTTTGGCAACTGTGTCTGACAGTAATTGCAATAGTTGCAGAATTTTTAATGAAGAGGGCTCAGAGAGAGAGCATGGCGAAATCGACAAAGGTGATGGATTTAGCGGCTTCCATGAACATGGAAGCACAGCAGTTAATTGAACAGATCAACGCTCTGGGTCTGGGATTCAGCGTACGAGCCAAAACAAGTGGCCTGACAGATGAGCAGGTTCGCCAGATCCAGGTTGGCTTGAACAAACAGCAAGCGCCCCGGACGACATCTTCGGCCATTGATGCGAAGTCTCAGTCGACCGGAAAAGGGACAGTGCGCATTCGCCGCCGTCGTGATGATGATGGCGAAAAGCAGAAGTCTGCAGATGAAGCCAAGCCAGCAGAGCAAAAGCCTGCAGAGACACCCAAACCAACCGTGAAGGTGAGAAAAGCGGTCAAGACGGAAACGCCTCAAGCCGCCGAAAAGCCTGCCGAAACGGCTGAAACATCGCCGGTCGAAGCCCCGAAAGTCGAGACAGCCGTCGCCGAAACGCCCAAGTCGGCCGATGTCAAAGCGGAGTCGAAAGCCTCGGCCCCCGTCGAAGCCACGCCTCAGAAAGAGCCTGAAGCACCCAAGGCAGAAAAAGTCCCGGCTGCTGCAAAAGAAAGCGCTCCCGCCGCCAAAGAGAATGCTCCTGAGCCGTCCAAGCCCAAGGCTGACAACGAATCCAAACAGCAGGGTTCCAAGGACAAAAAGGACAAGAAAAAAGACCGAAAGAAAAATGAAAACATCATTTCCCTCGGTCCCAAGCTCGAAAAAGGCAACGTCCTGTCCTTGACCACGGGATCCTTCGGTGGCAATAGTTTTTCAGATAGCATTGAGACTTATCAGGATTCCGAGGATACCGAGGAAGAAGAAGCCGCCCCGCGTCCTGACAAGTGGAAACAGAACAAGCAGAACCGCAAGTCCATCGCCTCGATTGACGACAGCGACGATCTCGGCACCGAGGAAGACGACGAAGATGCGACCGATACGAGCAACCGCAAGAAGATTTCGGGTCCGTCCAACATCATGGGCAAGATCGATCCGACATTGATCAAGGCAATGCTCATCAAGGACAACAAAAAGTTTGTCTCCGATTCGAATGGCGGCGGCGAAAAGCCGGCCCGCAAATCCGGTTCCCGCACGGTGGTCAATCCAAGCCAGTTCTATAACAAGCAGGATCGGCAGAATGCCAATCAGGCACACAGCGGCACGTCGTTCAAGAAAGTGAACCGTCCAAAGAAAGGCGCACCGCAGGCAGATCGCGTAGCAGCCCATCCGCAGGCATCGGAACACAAACGCGTCGTCAAGGTTGCCGATAACATCGCGGTTGGCGTGTTGGCAAACGATCTCGGTGTCAAAGCAGGCGAAGTCATCAAATTCCTGATGAAAGAGTTAGGGATGATGGTGACGGTCAACCAAACCATCGATGTCGAAACAGCCGAACTCGTAGCCACCGAATACGGCTTTACGGTTCAGGACGTGAGCTTCAAAGAAGAGGCATTTACGGAATCGGAAAACGACAAACCCGAGGATTTGGAACTGCGTGCCCCGATCGTGACGGTCATGGGCCACGTCGATCACGGCAAGACCTCGCTATTGGACGCGATCCGCAAATCCCGCGTTGCGGCAGGCGAAGCCGGCGGCATTACGCAGCATATCGGTGCATCCTCGATCGACACGCCGAACGGCAAAGTCGTTTTCCTCGACACGCCGGGCCACGAGGCATTCACCTCTCTCCGCGCACGCGGTGCCAAAGTCACTGACCTCGTCGTTCTCGTCGTTGCGGCAGACGACGGCGTCATGCCCCAGACCGTCGAAGCCATCAACCACGCGAAAGCGGCAAATGTTCCCATTATCGTCGCCATCAACAAGATCGACAAGCCGGGTGCGAACCCCGAACGCGTCCGCCAGGCATTGACCGAATACGAACTCATCCCCGAAGAATGGGGCGGTTCGACCATCTTCAAAGAAGTTTCGGCCAAACAGGGCACGGGCGTCGACGAACTGCTCGAACTCATCCAGCTCCAGTCGGAAGTTCTGGAACTCAAGGCGAATCCCGACAAGCCCGCCCGCGGCTTTGTCCTGGAAGCCTACAAAGACAACCGCCGCGGCACCGTGGCGTCCATCCTCGTGCAGGAAGGCACGCTGCGCATCAACGACATCCTCGTCAGCGGCGCGTGCTACGGCAAAGTGAAGAGCATGACGAACGAACGCGGCAAAAATATCCGCATTGCCGGCCCGTCCACGCCTGTCGAAGTCACCGGTCTTTCCGACGTTCCCGATGCCGGCGAGCCGTTCTTCATCGCGAAAGACGAAAAAATCGCGAAAGAATTCACGACGCAGATCAAGGAGCGCAAGCGCAACGCCGAGCTTTCTTCGCGCAAGTTCGATCCGTGGGGACAGTTCAAGGACAACAAGACGCTCAACGTCATCATCAAGACGGACGTGCAGGGTTCCCTCGAGGCGCTCGTCAAATCGCTCGGTTCTCTTTCGACCGAAGATGTCGAGCTCCAAATCGTGCACGCAGCCGTTGGTGGGGCCTCAGAGAACGATGTCCAGCTCGCCGTTGCGTCGAATGCCATCATCATCGGATTCAACACGCGCCCGGATGCCCGCGCCGCAGAAATTGCGAAGCGCGAGGGCGTTCTGATGGAATCGTTCAACATCATTTACGACGTCATCGATTACGTCAAGGATGCGATGAGCGGCCTGCTCGATCCGATCATTGGCGAGAATGTGCTCGGCCATGTCGAAATCCGCAACACGTTCAACGTGCCGAAAGTCGGTACGATCGCCGGTGGTTATGTCACCGACGGCATCATCAAGCGCGGCGCCAAATGCCGTCTGCTCCGCCAGGGCAAAATCATTTACGACTCGAAGATTGCATCGCTCAAACGATTCAAGGATGACGCCAAAGAAGTGCGCACGGGCTTCGAATGCGGCTTCTCGATCGAGAATTACAACGACGTCAAGGTCGACGATGTCGTCGAGGTTTACGAAATCACCGAAACGAAGCAATCGCTTTGATCTCGCTATTGGCCTTTCGGCCAATACGCTCGCTTTGAGACCGGCTATTTACAATACGCCGGTCTTTTTTTTGGCTTTTTTTACGCGCGAATTTCGGTTTTGGACACGATTTCACGCAGTCGTTTTCTTCCACGAATAATGGCCTTTTATATCTGTGTGTGGCCCAAAGATGTTGCCGCGCGTATGCAAATAGCGCGGCAGGCACGCCGTATGTCAATAGGCGTGC
>JAZODZ010000175.1:0-5903 GCA_045597285.1 Myxococcota bacterium | reverse complement strand
ATTCCTTATGAAGCCGGGGATAAGAAAGTTATAAAGATCGGGGTGAATTTCGACAAGGAATTGCGGACGATAGAACGCTGGGTGGTGGAGTAAGAAAGGGACTGTCAACCGGCGTCATTGAGAGCATACTCAAAAAAACGTCTGCAACGTGCGTAATATCAACGCCGAATCGATGCGTCATGGAAAACGCCGTGGTGTAGAGGCGTGAGGATTCTCACGCCTCTCATTGTTTAAATCCCGTCCGGAATGTATTCAAAATCGCGAATGACGGCCATGTGCTGCATCTTGGTCGCCTCCGAGTCTTTGGGCTGGACCGGCGCGATGTCGTTGATTTCCTTATGTTTGTGATAGACGCGTGAATCGACGACGTGGCCTTTGGGATAGGAATTGTCACCGACGACGGTAGGCGTTTCGAGGGCACAGAGATCCGGATTACAAAGAAGATAGTCGAGTTGTTTGTGCCGTGTTGCATTCGTTTTCACCATCCCATCCTGATCGGAAGGCCAGTCGGCATAACTCGTCCCGACTTCGAACATTTTCCCAAAGTGCTGCTGAATCGGTGTCCAATCGGGCTGGTTGAAATCCCCGCCTAAAATCACGAAATAATTCTTTTTATCGTCTTTAATCTTCTTTTCGATCTGTTTTCGCAGCGGTTCCATCTCTGCCTCGTTATCCTGTGTATAGAGATGGACGCTGACCGCGAGCAGATCGCGCGATCCCGGAATATCGATGACAGCCCAATCCCATTGGCGATCTGAAACGCGGTTCGATTTCCACGCTCCGGACTGACGAATAGGGTATTTCGATATAATGCCATTCGGGATATCACCTGTCCCGCGATGGTAGTGATAGTTTTTACCAAATGTGTTCGATACAAAGCTTTTAATCGTGTTTTTATTATAATTAAACTCTTGAATCAGAACGATATCGGGTTTCATCGCTTTGAATATGCGAATGCCTTCGCCATCGTCATACGACTGGTCTTCACCGGATGTCGTGTTGGCCGTCATGATTCTGAGCTTGACCTTCTTCGGTTTGATAATTTTGGATGCAGTTTTTATGGCTTTATCGTTGACAGTTGCGGGCTTAGTTTTTCCATTCTCGTCATCGAGGCATTCGAAAGCCAGTGTCTGCGGCGACAACTTCTTATAGTTCTGATCTTTGGTATAACTCAATTTGACCGTGACATTGAACTGAACCGTGCCATCCGCAATGGCGTCGTCCTGGCCGGTGACTTTGACAAATTGCGGGGTGTTCCAGTTTTCGCGAAGAAATGTCAGTTCTTCGGTATCGATTCGCCCTTCCGATGCATCGCTTGATGATAGTTTGAGTATGACTTTGGAGGCCGGAGCCTCGCTCAGCGAGACGCCGAATGACTGGGAACCGCCCTTTTCGGTGACTTGGTTGCTCTTCGGGGATTGAATGACGATGGCCGGCGATTCCGACTTTTTGGGCGCTGCTTCAGATGGGGTGCAAAGAAATAGTGCGGGAAGAATGAACAGATATTTGGCGTAGTGAGTCATTTGTTGATTCCAATACTAGTCTTCGGATTTGGTTTCAGTTTCGATGGATTTGACGACTTTGGGATATTTTTTGATGTCGAGAACGAGATGTGTCGCAGTCAGTGCCAAAAACTGGAGCGAAATAGCATAGATGATATCGCGGATATCGATGACGCCGCGTGCGATGTTCGAAAAGTGCGCATTGACTGAAAAATTCTGCAATATCGTCGCCGTCATGCCCGACGAGTCGGCCGAAAGGCGGTGGATAAATGTCAGAGCAAAACACAGGAAAAACGCAAAAAGAAACGATGTCACCTGGTCTTTGCTGCATGCCGAGGCAAATATGCCGAGCGCGACATAGCCCCCGCCGAGAAGTAATAACGCGATATAGCCACCGATCACAGGCCCCCAGTCGAGCGGTCCGAGTGTCGAAAGCGTGATCGGATAAGACAGCGTAAAGATAAAAACGACGCTCAAAAGCGTCATGCAGACGAGGAATTTTGCCAAAACTATCTTCCACGTGGTGACGGGCATGGTCTCGAGCAGATCGAGCGTCTGATGGCTCCGTTCGTCCGAAATGATGGCCATCGTCAGGGCTGGGCAGAAGATGGAGAGCAGAAGAGGCGCCTGTGAAAAGAATTTGCGAAGATTCAGGGGCTGTATCGTATCGAAAAAATCGATAAAGAACATGGCTCCCATCATCATCAGGAAGAGAATGATGATGACACCGACAACATTGGAGTGGATCATTCGCGCCAGATCGCGCTTATATATCGTAAACATGGCTATGATTTCGTATAGAAGGCAAAGAGATCCTCAATCGTGGCATCGGGTTTGTTCGCTTTTTGGGCATAATCTGCCATGAGTTCATCGATGTTTCCGTCGCACGCGATGCGACCGCGATTGAGCAAAATGACGCGCTTTGCGATGGCCGTGACTTCCTGCAGGATGTGTGTCGATATGAGGACGGTGCGTTCGCGGCCGATTTCGAGAATGAGATCGCGGATTTCGCGGATCTGGTTGGGATCGAGGCCGGTCGTGGCTTCGTCCAGAATGAGTACTGCGGGCTTGTGAATGATGGCCTGCGCAATGCCGACGCGTTGGCGATAGCCGCGGGAAAGCGTATGGATGGGGCAATGCATGACTTCCGTGAGCCCGCATTGTTCGGCGGTTTCTGCAATGACCTGCATGCGGGATTTGCGGGGAATATGGCGCTGTGCCGCAATCGACTCGAGGGCTTCATAGACGAGCAAATCGTCGTAAAGCGGGTTGGTTTCGGGCAGATACCCGAGGTTTTCACGTACCTTTATCGGTTCTTCGACGACATCGTGTCCGGCGACAGTCAGTTTGCCCGAAGTTGGGCGCATCAACGTCGTCAGGACTTTCATCGTCGTCGATTTGCCTGCTCCGTTCGGGCCAATCAGGGCCGCGACTTCGCCGGTTTTCAGCTCGAACGAGATGTCGTCCACGGCCAGATGGCCGCCGTAATCGTAGGAAAAATGTTCAATCTTGAGCATTTTCAATGCCTGTCGAAATGATCGCGAACCCAGGCGACGAACTTGTCGCAGTCATCGGATTCCGACAGATATTCATCGAGAACGGCCTCGCGGCACTGGGCAATGCAAAGCCCCAGGGTTTTGCCGCGTATGGCGAGTGCTTGGGACAATTCGGCAGATAATGCCCGTGGCAGTTGGACTTCGGCGGAGGAGGGATCGGCAAGATAGGGGGAAAGGGCATCTCGCCAGCGATCAAGGCGGGAGGATTCAGAGGCGTCCTCCAGGCAACTCAGGCGGACATCCTGAAAACGGCTCCAGGCTTCGAGCGCATAGCCCTGTTCGATGGCAAATTCACGTGCTGTGCGGTACTGCGGTTCGCCATCGGGCAAAAGACGGAGCATCCGAATGATTTTTTCGGCTCTTGCGGACGAAAACTTGAACCGCTGAAGGATTTCTGATGCGAGCATCTGTGTCGTCTGGTTGGCCCATCCCATGCGTTTGGATGTGGCATAACCGAGCATGGAAAACAGCGATGTCCAGCGGAAATCACTCTCTGCCGGCGACTTGCGGATGATTTCCATCGTTTGATCGAAAAGGCTCTTTTCGGCCGTGATCATTTCGTGATCGGAAAGTGAAATGGGCTTGCTGTGGGTCCACTGAAGTGCCTGAAGTTCCGGTAAAATAAGGGGCAGAATGCCAGTCTGCATCAGCCACTCGATGGCACTGGCGAACTCGGGTGCCCGTAACAGGCCGTCTATTTCGGAATACCACCGTTCGTGGCTGACCGTCATAATCGATCCGGCCATATCGCAAGCCGCACGCGTCGCGTCGGGATCGACAGCAAACCCGAGACGCGCTTTAAACCGTGCAAGGCGTAGAATTCTGAGCGGATCATCGCCAAAAATGCTGAGCGTCTGTTCGTAGGAACTGCGCGGGACGCGGAGAATTTTGCGCTCGATATCGCCCAGTCCGTCGAACGGATCGTAGATTTTGCCCGTCTCGTCGGCGGCCATCGCGTTGATCGTCAGATCGCGCCGTTCGAGGTCTTTTTCGAGCTCGCGTCCATAGCAGACAATGGGATGACGCGATCCTCGCGTGTACGATTCGCGCACGCGGAATGTCGTGATCTCGTATTGCTTTTTGTCGATGATCGTTGCGATGGTGCCGAATACTTCGCCGACGGGAATGACCTTCCAGCCGTTGTCCTGCAAGACTTTGCGTGTCTGTTCTGGAAGGGCGTCGGTCGTAAAGTCGATGTCTTTGGGCGTCATTCCCATCGTCCAGTCGCGGACGCAGCCGCCCACGGCGTAAAGCTGAAATCCGGCGCGGTGAAAGGCCTCAAAAAGATTTAAAAAAGGCAAAAGCGCCGTGGCGATGGCTTCGGACATTAATTCTTTTCTCCGGACTCTTTCTTGACGCCGAGTTTCTTTTCAGCCAAGGCGCGGCAGATGGGAAACATATTCATCAAGGAAGCGATGAGGACGGCACAAATTGCGAAAACAATGCATTCAAAGACGTTGGGAATCATGGCGGTATGCGTAAGGTAAAGACGAGATGGCTTGGAATGTCTCGATGTTGCCATCAAAAAAAGAATGCCGAAGCGTATTGGGCGCAGGCCCAATAGCTTCGGCAAGCCGCCGTATCGCAACGCGATAGGCGGCAAAATATTATTCAGCAATCGACATGCTGACGAAGTAGTCGAGGTTCGGGAAGTTTTTCTTCAGATACTCGTTGCCTTTCATCTGAATCGCGCCCTGGTTGGGGCTTTCGCCGTATTCGAAATTGAGTTTTTCCAGGATGTCCATGCCTTCGACAATCTTGCCGATGGGCGAGAAGCCGTTGCCATCGAGGAACGCATTGTCGCCGAGGTTGATGAAAAGCTGGGTCGTGCGCGTATTCGGGCCGGATGTGGCGAAAACGAGGGTGCCGCGTGCATTCGTTTCTTTGACGGGATCATCAGTGATTTTGGCATCGCGCCACACGCTGCTGACGAGGGGGGAACCGTGAATGCCGAACTGAACCACGAAGCCTTGAGCCATGCGGAAAAGGGCGATATCGCTAAAGAATCCGGCTTTGACGAGGTTGTAGAAACGGTCGACGCCGTTCGGTGCCCAGTCGCGGTGAAGCTCGAATTTGATCGTGCCTTTTGTCGTGACGGCATTGACGACAAACATATCGGGCGCTGTTTCGTTGAGTTTTGACGGATCGAGGAGCTTGGCTTTTGCGGCATCGCTGTCGACGGCGGGCGCTTCGGCTTTTGGCGCTTCGGCTTTTGGCGCTTCGGCTTGCGGTTCTGCGGCGGCCTGAGCCGGTGCCGGCGCGGCGTTCTGAAGTTCTGTGCTCTTCTTTTCAGCCGATGTACACGATGTCAGAAGGAGCATGGCAAGTGCGGTAATGATGAATTTTTTCATGTGATTTTTCCTTGGGCAAAATAAGAGCCCTGTTTTGCAGGGCCCATGAATTTATTTCTTGGCGCTATCGATGGCTCCTTCGGCGGAACCCTGGAGATTGTCGGCGGCTTTCTTCTGGTCTTCTATGCCTTTGAGCGTGTCGTCAAGGTAATTCTTCGAACCTTTGGGTGGAACACCCTGAACGACAGGTGGGGTCTGACCTGCACCAAAAGCCGTTGCCTCGGGCTGTCCCCAGACGATCATGATGTCGGCCGGTTCGTCGCGCACTCTCATGCGCTGGAAGCTCACGTTGCGGAAATTCAGGATATTTTTAATCTGCTCCGCCTGATCCTCAAACCCCTCTCGGTACCAGATCTGAGGCATGATTTCGATACGCTCGCTACGCGCGATTTCGGATACGACGATGCTCTTGGCTTTCAGCTTTTTGCGGATGATATCGACCTGCGAAAAGCCGATTTTCGTGGCTCCGTTGATGAGCACGATGTGCGCGAATC
>JAZODZ010000174.1:0-4181 GCA_045597285.1 Myxococcota bacterium | reverse complement strand
CATTGAACGCGAACTCTGCGAAATTGCATCGCGCCAGGCGTCAGGCAATCTGGAAATGCGTCGCGAGGCGGTGCATTCGGATGCGAAGGCGGAAGGTTTGTAATGATATGGGGGCACGGCTATCGGCTTTGCCGATACGCCGTGCGTGATGGTGCGGCTATGCCTACGGCATACGCCGCACCTGAGACGTGCGGACCGCACGTCTCTACATGGGCACGGCTATCGGCTTTGCCGATACGCCGTGCGTGATGGCGCGAGATAATGGGAGGTTGTCATGCCGATACATGTGAGATGTCAGAAACCGGTTGCGCCCGTCGTGTTTTTGCCGGGCGATCCGGATCGTGCGCGTTGGATAGCAGAGAATGTTCTCGAGAATGCGGAATGCACGACGAGTTATCGGCAGATGCTCGGATATACGGGGGAATACAAAGGCATGCCCGTGAGTGTCCAGACGACGGGCATGGGCGGGCCGTCGGCGGCGATCGTGTGTGAAGAACTCGTCGAGCTTGGCGCGAAATTCTTCATTCGAATCGGGACGTGCGGCGCGATGGATTCCGCGATGAACCCCGGGGATTTGCTGCTTGTGACGGCATCGTGCATGGGGGATGGGACATCGAAGGAGATAATTCGTTCGAAGATGATGGGGTCGGGGATCGAGCTTGGATTTCCGGCGGTGTCGGATTTTGAGTTTTTGCGTGCGGCTGTGGATGAAGCGGAGAGAATGGGGGTACCGTATCATTTGGGGAAGGCGGCGAGTCTCGATCGATTTTATGGCAATCCGATGTCGGCTTATGCGCAGATGGCGGAGCTTGGGATCTGTGCTGTCGAGATGGAGGCGGCCACGGTGATGACGATGGCGGCAGTACATCATATTCGTGCGGCGGCCATGCTGACGGTTTCGGATCTTTTGGACGGTCAGAAACGAGTCGATGAAGAAACCATACTAAAAGGCGTGGATCACATGATTCACGTTGGGTTAAATGCAGTCGCAAAACTGCATATTTGAAGGGTGACAGAATGAGAAAATATACGGGTTGGCTGTTTGTGGCGTCGGCTCTTCTGATTTCGGCGTGTTCGGATGATGGCGAGAGTACACATATTCAGGATGTCGGAGACGTCGACATCCATATCTTTGGGCCGATGACAGAAGAACTGAAGGCGGAAATGCCCTTGCTGCCGGTAAAAACGATCGATGAACTTGGGAGCTGGCCTTCGGATATCACGATAACGTCGGATTATGCGTTTGTGGTTGCCGGGAACAACGTGATTCATCGCATCCATCTCGATACGCTGGAGGTGGAGCGGAATTATATCGATTTGGGGCAGAATGCGTCGCCATACAGTGCTGAGGCGGATGAAGAGGCTCTTTATGTCGCACTTCAGGGGAATGGGACGGTGGTCAAGTATCCGCATTCGAATCCGAAAGACTCGACGGTTATTTTGAAAGATCTCGTGGCACCGACGGCGGTTTATCTTCGGGACGGGAATATTTATGCGACGGATTCGGAATACGATTATGGCGATGCGTCGAAGACCGGCGGCAAATTGTACTCGATATTGAAGGACAAGGCGGAGACGGTTGTTGTAGATACGACGGTTCAGAATCCTGGGTTTTTGGAATATTGTCCGATGTACAACCTGATTATAACGGTGGATTCTGGGGTTGTGACATTTGGCCAAGAAACGAAGGCACCGGAAAAATCGTGTGTGGATATGTGGAAGATCGAGGATTTGTCTACGGATGGGCAGATCAAGCCTATGTACACGTTTTGCAAAGAGAACGTGACATTGGGGCGCACGTTCAAGAGCAATGGTGTTTTGTTCGTAGGGGATGGGTTAAAACCGCAGGTTCATGCGATAAATATGGTCGATGTGCCGGGTGGCAATGCCGAGTTTGAGACGATTAAGTTGTCGGATGACGCAACAGGATTGACGACGCCAGTGGATGTTGGCAATCAATTGGTCGTTGTGGATTATAACAACGATCGGCTTTACTGGTTCGATGGCAAGAAGGTGAAGACATCGTACAGGCTTTCGGCGTCGAAGTCGGCCCAGAGGGGGCCGATTGATGCGGTGTACGATGCTTATCGCAAGCAGCTTTTGATTTTGAATTCGGCATCCGGGTGCGTGGATGTTTTGAAGAAGCAGTGATTATCCAGGTTGCACGTTTGTTGGGCTAGGCGGCGGCTGAATGGTTACTTTAACAGAGCCAATAAATTTGTAATCATTTGCCGAAAAATCATGTATGTAGGTAGAGCGGCATAAGAGCCGTTTAGACGACTAACAGGAGTATTTATGGAAGAGATTACAAGCGAAGAGGTTGCTCGTACAATTGCGGAAGCGGCACTGGACAAGAAAGCAATCGAACCGGTAATCATTGATGTTCGCGGAAAATGCGATTATGCGGATTATCTGGTTGTGTGTTCTGGACGCAGCGATCGCCATGTAGACGGTATTGCGACGGGTATCGACAACGAAGTTGCGGATCTTCGCACATGTGTGAGCAGTGAAGGGCAGGCCGGCGGCCAGTGGATTCTTCTCGATTACGGCGATGTGATTGCACACATTTTTAACGGTCACAAGCGGACGGAATACAATATCGAGGCGTTGTGGAAAGATGCGCCGCGCGTTGCGGTGGATGTTCCTCCCGAGCTTCGTATTACGGACGAATGCTATGACGAGCCGTCATTCTGATGAACATATCGGTACTTAGCATCGGCAAGATGCGCTTTGCACCGTATCGCGCAGCTGCCGATGAATACTTAAAGCGCCTGAAGCACTATGTGAGCATTCAGGAAATCGAGCTGAAGTCGGAGGTGTCACCAAAGCTCTCGGAGGCTCAGATTCGCGAGAAAGAGTCCCGTCAGTTTATGGAAATGGTCGCGCCTTCGACGTTTATGTTTGTGCTCGATGAGCGCGGCAAGCTGATGAACAGCGTGCAGTTTTCGGAGGTGATTGGGCGTTTGTTAGGCCAGTCCCAGGAGATGGCATTTTTGATAGGTGGTGCATACGGACATCACGAAATTTTGAGGCAGCGGGCGAATCTAGTATTTGGTCTTTCGCCGCTGACATTTCCGCACGAGCTGGCGCGTGTTCTGGTTTATGAGCAGATTTACCGGGCCATGACAATCCTGAAGAATGAGCCGTATCACAAGTAATGACGAGGGAAGGCCATGTTTATCGAGACACTTGATGCATTAAAACATCTGCTGTGGCCGACGCGTTGTGCTTCGTGTGATATTTTGCTTCCCGATCCATCGCGTATGGTTTGTGATTCGTGTGAATCGTCGATAGAGAAGGCACCGTCAGTGAGCGTTCCGCCGAATATCGATGCGGCGTGTGCGCTGTTTCGGTATGAAGGTGCAGTCCAGAGCATGGTATCGAAGTGGAAATACCATGAGGACTATACAGCGCAGAAGGCGATTTTATCGACGATTTCGGACTATGTGGAAGAGCTTAGGGCGTTTATTCCCGAGGGAGCGGTATTAATTCCGGTGCCACCGCATCCGAAGCGGCTTCGCGAGCGCGGATTTGATCCGGTGTGGACGTTTGGGACAAAACTGCACAAAGTGCTGGTGAACGCGGGGATATCGGTCGAGTTTCGGGATGATGTGCTGATTCGTACTCGCCATACGGCGCATCAGGCGGGGCTGTCGCACGACGAACGCATGCACAATCTCGACGGTGCGTTCAAGGTTGTGGAAGGGTTTGAAGCGAAGCGCGTGGTTCTTCTCGATGACGTCATGACGACAGGCGCGACGGCTTCGGTGTGCGCCGAGGTGTTGAAACGGGCCGGTGTGGAATGGGTTGGGTTTGTGGCGCTTGCGCATACCGTGAAGCAATGAGAGCGAGTGATGAAATCATTTTGGAAAGACGGTCTAAAGTTTACGTGTCAGCGGTGCGGGCGCTGTTGCTGTGGCGAGCCTGGGATAGTTTATTTTAATCCAGCGGAATTTAATGCGCTTGTCGAGCATTTAGAGAAGACGCGTGGTCTGACACGCGAGACAATTATCCGCGATTATATGCGGCCGCATTTGGACTCATATACGGCGCGGGATGATTTTCCGGACGGCCACTGCATATTTTTTGAAAAAGGCCAGGGGTGTACGGTTTATGAATTCAGGCCGTCGCAATGCCGGGATTTTCCGTTCTGGCGTTGCAATCTTTCGTCGAAGGACGAG
>JAZODZ010000173.1:0-3243 GCA_045597285.1 Myxococcota bacterium | reverse complement strand
CTTCCTAAGACCGCTTGGCCTCCGACTTTGATTTCGACAGCCATTTGTCCGGCGTGATATAGCAAAGTACACAGTTGCTCAGACGTATGCCCAGCTCAAAAAATACCATATAAATATCATATCGCTTGTTCAGCCATTGATATGTGCGTTTATAGACTGTCTTGTCTTCATCCGTCATGGTGGCACCATAAGGTGGGTTGCCAATCACGATATCGAATCCGTTCTCGATGCCGAACATCCATCCGGCATCGAAGAATGCAGCTGCCTTGTTCCGTGCATGCGGATTCCAGGCATTGAGTTGTCCGATGGTTTCGGAGGTTGCCATGCCCGACTGTTCCAGCAATCGAATCAGTCGCTCGCGCAAGGCGTTATCTTCTTTAATATCGCGCATTTGCGGCTTGCAGCTGTTATCGAGACAGTGATGCCTTCGGTCTTTGTCATAACGGGCTTTTTCTCGTTTGAATTCGGCCCAGGTGCCATCTAATAACGTCGGGATCCGGTTCTTGCCATACACCAGCGGAACGAGTGCGTTGGCCTGAACAAAATTCATGTCCAGACAGGGAAGCGGCTGGATCCCGCAGTTTGGTTTGGATTCATCCGGGGATTCCTCGGCGAGCAGTGAAATGAAACATCTCAGTTTCGTGATCTGAACCGCGACAGGCTGGATATCGATGCCATAGAGGCAGTTTTCCATGATGGCTTTTTTATGGATATAATCTTTGTCACAACCAGCCCCCAGCTTGTGCAATAAATCGAGTATGCACTGCATGGCACCTATCGGGAAGGCACCCGAGCCACATGCGGGATCGAGAATACGCACCTCAAGTAAGGCCTTGCGCAACGCTTCACGGTTTGCATCAAGTTCCACAGGATATTCGGCATCGTGGATAAATCGATCGATGAGCGATCCGTTTATGGCCGGAAATTTCGTTTTTAAGTACTCGCTCAATGAGGTTTCGGTCATATAGCGCACGATTTCGCGTGGCGTATAAAATGATCCGGTCATCTGCCTGGCTGTTTCCCGGGTTTCGGGATTATGGCTTGCCAGGATGTTTTCGAAGATGTTGCCCAACAATTCTGGATCTAGCATGGCTGCGGCATCGTCTGACGTGCTCTCTTTGGCTGTGAATCGGTATTGTTTTAACAATGGGATTAGCCCTGGTTGCTCGGTATCTTCGTTAAAAAACAGGATATTGGGCACGAATGCACGGCATGGAAGGCTGAACCCATTAGTCGGTTCAATTTGTTCATCGGGTACGTCGATATCAGGGCACTCGAGGAAGGAAATATTCAGAAACGGTGTTTTGGCAAATAACTTCTGGACTTCTTCTCTTCCTGTTTCGGTAAAATACTCGCCATATCGGTATTGGCTGGTGCTTCCGAATTCCCGAACGCGTATCGGCTGGTTGAAGATCGCGAAGAGATTGTGCAGTATGCCGCGATAATAACTTGTTACAGATTGTCGCTGGGATTGGCAATCCTCGGGATTATTTCCCGCCATCGGGTCAAAGTTTTTGAGCAGTCGGGCAACGGACTCTTTTTCGAATAATTCACCGGCAACGAGGCCTTTTTGTTTGATAAACCAGACAAAGATGAAACGCGTCATCAGGCGAATCAGATGTTCGTTGAGTTTCGTGTCATTTAATTGGTCAGAATTGACGGGCACATTCAGAACCGTGCTTTGTGCCCAGGCATACCATCGGTAGAGTTTGGCGTAGAACTCTTTCGTCATTGATTTGACAGATACAGAACTGGACTTGCTTTCCGGTGTGTCTTTGGATTTATTCTTTCTCGACGTTCGCGGCATAAAGGATTCTAATAGATTAATGCGAGACTGTTCAGAGCCTACAGTTTAAACTTCTTAAACTGAATGAACGGATAGTCTTTTTTTCGGAAGTGCAGTATTCCCAGCGTGATGAGCAAATAGAATACGGCTCCTGCCAGAACCTGAACGAGCAGTGTGACGACGCCCCTCCCCATAAACTCTCCGATTTCGTACACGCCGAACATCATCATCGTGGCGAAGGGGATAAACAGCATCGTCTGTTTAAAGTATTTCCCCATGGGCATGTTCTTTCGGACGGCAAAGACCTGGATAAAGCAGACGACGATTTCGGTGATGATCGTCGAAATGACGGCTCCGACGGCATTAAAACTGGGGATGAGGAGAAAATTGAGAATCGGGTTGATGACTGCGCCGGCGACGACGGACGTGATGAATTCCCGGTCTTTTTTGGCCGGGATGATGTAATTGCGCCGGATGACTTCGGCAAACCCGAGAAACGGAATCGTGATGGCCAGACCGGCGATGAGAATGCCGGCGGGTTCGAATTCCTGTCCCCAGAATACCGGTGCAAAAACTTCCGAAATACCGATGAGGCCAAATGTGCATCCGTAACCGAGCCACATGACGACGAAAAAGGAAATCTCCATATATTTGGCGGTTTGTTCTTCATCTTTTTTGGCGATGAGATTCGACATTCGGGGAAGCATGACGGAGCTGAACGAGCTGATGAACGTCATCGGGAGAATGACCAGCTTTTCGGCGTTGTCATAAAATCCGAGCTCTTCCATGTTGCTCATGCCACTGAGCATGATTCGGTTCAGAACTTTGTACAGACTGACTGCCAGAACCGGGATGAACAGCACAAGCATCGGTTTGATATGCGAAATGACATCCTTGACGGGCGTTTTTCGGAACCGGACGAAGCGTCTTAGCGGGATCCAGAGAATGAGCTGACTTATCAGGATGCTTGCCGCCATGATGAGCGAATAAATCGGCAAGTCGTCGACGGATTTGACGAATCCGAGGATGGCACCGACTGTGATCAGCTTGACGATGAAGTTCGTCGTGACCGTATATTGAAATCTCTCGATGCCGAAGTAAAACCAGCTGATATCGACGAGGGCGCTAAAGACGATTAAGGACATGATCTGCACGCATACATCATCTCTGTAGAACAGAATGGCAAAGATGAAATAGGCGATCATGCTGAGCACGGAGAAAATCAGGTGAGCATACATGATGCTCGAAAATGTAGAATTTAGTTGTTCCTGATCATCGCGGCAGGCGGCGACGGTTCGGTTGCCGTAATTCCCTATGCCGAGCCTCGAAAACAATACAAAATAGTGCGCAACGGCATAGTAAAATGAAAATTCGCCCAGTTTTTCTGCGCCCAAAACACGGCCAAGATAGGGCGCTGTGATAAATGGTAATATGATGATTAATACATCGTATGCTGC
>JAZODZ010000172.1:0-1801 GCA_045597285.1 Myxococcota bacterium | reverse complement strand
TTACGAATGGCTGCACTTTCTCATTGAGATTGTAACCAAAGGCCGTGCGCAATTGCGCATCCTGTGCCACGCGTTCGCTGGCCTGCGCCATATATTCATCCCACGAAAGCGGCGCTTTCAGTTTCGCAAACACATCTTTGGCTGCATACGGTATTTGTCTCAGGTACCAGATGTAAAAGAGCTTGTTTATGTTGGCGTTATCATAATAGAAATAATGATGTACAGTCGTATACTCATAATCCTCGATGGCATTATAAACCGCAGAATCTGCTCTCAGTTTTTCACGATACTGTTGATTATAGCCTTTATAAATGGCGAGATAATAGAATGTATTTTTGATTTCATCCGGATGCTTTGAGCCGCTGGCAATGCTCAATGCTGTAATGGCTGTCATTGCCTTTTGGACTGATTCCTGATAGGCAGGTTCTATCATCGAGCATTCGAGGGGCATGCCGTCATCGTGTTCACCGATTTCCTCATACCCATTCTTTCGGAACTCTTTCTCGCAAGGAATCATCAGCTTGTCAAAAACATAGAAACCATCGGGGGCCTTGTCTTTTTCGGCTATAATCTGTCTTTCGACAGCGCTTTGAAGATCGAGTTTGGGCATGGTTTCAATAGCTTTTTTGGCGGCTTTTAAGTCGACATGCTTCATCAAATCTGGCTCAGTCGAAGCCACTTCCACCGCCAGCTGGCGCAGACGAGTGGCTTCTTCTGGATTGGCTGGAATGGTTGGCGTGCCTGTTTCATAGATATTTGCAAGTTTTAAAATGATATTGATCTCAATTTTATAGAATCTATTAATATCACCGGCGAATATTAAAAAATTGGATTCAGATTCTTTTGGATCATTTGCATATCCAATGGAATGGCCATCGAGGGTTTTCCCTTTTTTAGCTATCCATTGTATCATGGTTCTATAGAGTTCCACAGCTTTGTCCTGATTTCGGACCGTTGCAGAATCGGAATCATACAATTGCGCAAGCGACAGCAGAGCTGCAAACCATGCATGGTTGATTTCATTGTGCGAATTGGTTTCCGGCGATTCCTTCACTGCTCGCTCGTACCACTCGACAGCCTTGACTTCATCGCCTTTAATCATGGCTGTATTTGCAACTTTTCGAGCCCAGTTGCCGCCTAATACCGGTTTATCATGAATATACTTTTGATAAGCCTTTTCGCTCATCTGTATGGCCTTGTCATACCAGGCATTTGCCGTGTCGGTATCTTTCTTTTGGCGAGCTTCATCCCCCAAAATAATGGCTACACGACGGGCATCTTCATACGCGTTCATTCTTTCATAGTATTCAAACGCTTTGGGACGGTCTTGTTTCAGTTTCAGTTTTTTATATAATGGACTATATTGTTTGAAATTGCTTGACCAAACCTCATAGAGTTCTTTATGCTCATACTTATTTTTCGCAGTCTGGTCGAAATGCTCATACAGTGCGCCAAGTGTCATGATGGCATCGTTGTCACCTGCTTCCGCTTTTTTGTTCAACCATTCGAGTACCGCGTCGGGTTTGGTTTTATAATCGCTCAACGCAATCATGGCGATCTTGAAAGACCGTGAACTTTTATCGAAATCAATGGCATCATCGTCGTCTTCATCCGGATAAAGAATGATGTCTTTAAATTTGCTTCCGTCCAAACCGCCGCGGCATCCGATTAAATGATGCGCCTGCGAACGCAATATATAGGAATTTTCATTTTCAATTTTGTAAATCCGTTTTAACCACAAAGCTGCCATTCGGTAATCGATCTTGTAATCGAGTGAGGATGCGGCTGTTTCCACGATATT
>JAZODZ010000171.1:0-3267 GCA_045597285.1 Myxococcota bacterium | reverse complement strand
ATACGGCGAACGGGCACGTGTCACGACACGTGCCTACCATGGGTATCGGCTGACACGATTATTACATTGATTTATATCGGAAATGGCGGTAAAGGGCGTTAATCCATTATGAGGCTGTTTCAGCCGATCTGAATTTCTTTGTTACTACACATCAATCCCTGAGGAAACATTATGCAGATTAAGGAAATCAAACGCATGCACATTTCGGAGCTACTCGCCAAAGCTGTCGAAATGAAGATCGATAATGCCATGAATCTCAGCCGTCAGGAACTCGTCTACGAACTTCTCCAGGCTGAAGCCAATTCCGCCGGTGAAATTTGGGGCGACGGCATTCTCGAAGTGCTTCCGGAAGGATTTGGTTTCCTCCGCTCCATCGACAACAACTATCTCCCTAGCCCAGACGACATTTATGTCGCCGCTGCGCAGATCAAAAAATTCAACCTGAGGACTGGTGACACCGTCTACGGGCGAATCCGTCCACCCAAAGTTTACGAGAAATTCTTCGCGCTCCTGCAGATCGAGAAAATCAACTTCGAGGCACCCGAGCTTTCCCGTGATCGGATGCTTTTCGACAACCTCACGCCGCTTTATCCACAGGAACGCATCCGCCTTGAACACGATCCGCTCAACTATTCCACGCGTGTCCTCGACATGCTCACGCCCATCGGCAAAGGGCAGCGAGCACTTATCGTGGCCCCGCCGAGAACGGGCAAAACGCATCTGTTGCAGAATATTGCCAATGCCATCAGCGTCAATCACCCCGAGGTCACGCTCATCGTTCTGCTCATCGACGAACGCCCCGAAGAAGTCACAGACATGATGCGTTCCGTCCGCGGCGAAGTCATTTCCTCGACGTTCGATGAACAGGCCACGCATCACGTCCAGGTCGCCGAAATGGTCATCGAAAAGGCCAAGCGCCTCGTTGAATACAAACACGACGTCGTCATTCTTCTCGACTCCATTACGCGCCTTGCCCGCGCCTATAACACCGTTGTTCCGGCTTCCGGCAAAATCCTTTCCGGCGGCGTCGATTCCAACGCACTCCACAAACCAAAACGGTTCTTCGGCGCGGCGCGAAACATCGAAAACGGCGGTTCCCTGACCATCATTTCCACGGCGCTTATCGATACCGGTTCCCGAATGGATGAAGTCATTTTCGAGGAATTCAAAGGCACCGGTAACTGCGAGCTCCATCTCGACCGCAAACTCATGGAACGCAGGACTTTCCCATGCCTCGATATCGCCAAGTCGGGCACGCGAAAAGAAGATCTCCTGCTCGAAATGGAAACGCTCAACCGCGTCTGCATCCTCCGCCAGATCATCGGGAATCTCAACGGTGTCGATGCCATGCAGTTCCTGCTCGACAAACTCTCCATGACGAAGACAAACGAAGAATTCCTCTCGTCCATGCAGACGCAGTTCTAATCAGGTATGCCCTTAATCTTTAAAAAAGCCATTCACACGAATGGCTTTTTTTATGCTTCGACCGGCGAAATCGGCGTTTCATCCTCATCGAGCCACACGCCGACTTCGTCGGCTTTTATCTGGCTTCCTTCGAGGGGAGCCTTGATGCTTTCGATGCGGCCCAAAATCGTTGCGTTGACGCTGCTGCGTTCAAACGCGAGGTCACAGCCTTTCATCGTGCAATCGACGAGACGCAGGTTGCGGGCGTAGCAAAGCGGCTGCGTGCCCGTAATCTCGCACCGTATAAGCGTCAGGTTCTCGGAATACCAGCCGAGATATTCGCCCGCGACGACCGAGTCGGTCACAGTCACGTCGTGGCAGTGCCAAAATGCGTCCTTGGTGTTCAGCACCGAGTTGCTGATTCGCGCATTCTGTACGTATTGGAACGAGTATTTGCCCTTGAGTTCAAATTTGTCCAAAATCAGATCCGAACTCTTCAAAAACGGATACTCGCCTTCAAGACGGCTGTTGTTGATGCGAATGCCACGGCAGAACCATCCAAATTCTGCCGAAACCATGTCGCAGTCGATCAGTTCCGAGTGGTCGCATTCGCGAAGTGCCTTAATGCCGTGAAGTTGCGACGCGCTGATCCGCAAATCCTTGTCATACCAAAGCGCGGCGCGGCACGTCTCGGTCATTGTGCTGCGCGAAATCATCCCCTTTTCGAGATGCCACATCGGATAACGAAGCTCAAACCTGCAGTCCTCGATTTCGATATTCCTGCATTCCTTGATCGCAGACTCGCCATCGGCAGGACCTGCAAATGTGCATCCTCGCACGCGGCTGTCGCGAATGCCATAAAGTGCGCGTTCCGCATCATAATTCTGGTTGACGTATTCTGACATAATCCCTCATTGAATTCGCAATGGCACAAAAATGTGCAGTCGATTTATAGCATTATACCGATCTGAATTGATACTGGTTTGTTTGAGTGCGGCTACCCAAGAATTGGAACTGATTTCTCGACAAGATGACAAAAATAAGGTTAAATCAAATGATTGTAAGGGTGGAGGAGCTGTTTTGAGTTTGGAGCGAACCATGAAATATTTAATGAATTTAGTGTTATTGGCGACGGTTATTCTGATTTCGCATCCTGCATTTGCGGACGTTGCTCCGATTCAACCGCCAATAGAACATGACTGCGGTGTAGGCGACGGATTCAATGAGGCATCGTGCATCAACCTGTGCAATACCTCTTACGATTCGAATATGGTTTATGTATGTAATAACGCTAACGGCAACATTAGGCTGATCAGTGTGCGCAACGGTTCGATGTATCAGACGTGGTCTTCAGCCGATATGACGAAAGCATCCATTGTATGCAATGAAGTGAAACGGTTTGGCGAGAGTCAGGCTTTGCCGGAGCTTAAAAAACTCATTCATAGATTTGTGTCCGGTCGAAAATTGGATTGCTCGAGAGCCGGAACTGAGAGAGAACATTGCGAACTGTGCAACTTTCAGGACTTTACCTCCGTTTGTTTTCAGCAGTATTTTCTGGATAGATGTATTGAGGGATGTAAAGAAATACAGCAGTGCATCGACAGATACAGGCATCGGGGAAGATTTCCATTTTAGTTTTATCGGAGGTTAGTATGAAATATTGGACAGGCATGCTGATATTATTGACTGTACTCCTGGCATCGGCTTACGCTTCTGCCGATGTTGCACCTCCGCCAAGGTATTTTTGGGAATCTGAATGTAATACTCATCGCGGGTTTAAGGTTGAAGACTGTGTCTTTAATTGTCAAAGACACGCGGTTAATTATATGCACTGCCTTTATATTCAAGATGATAATAGCTATT
>JAZODZ010000170.1:0-4317 GCA_045597285.1 Myxococcota bacterium | reverse complement strand
TCCTATGCCAATGCTTGCGTTTATTCCGTTAGGAATCGTTGCCCTGAAGGAATTCAAAATTAGGCATTCTGTTATTGCCATATCTTTGGTTGTTATAATGATAATGCAGTTTATGGGATTGGTAAGGTATGGAGGATATATTGTATATTTGGAAGATAAAATTAATCCGTATTTAATAAAAGAGTATATCAGAGTGATTGCAAAAAATGCTATTTTGCTTACTTTGCTTTACATTGCATTTAGTGGCAAAACGGGTAAAATGTTATTGAGTAGCAAAGGTAAAGGAATCATTCTTTGTGCGAGTCTGGTGGCGATATGTACGCTTGTCGGGACAAAACTTCGTGACCCACTCTATTATATCGAGCAGGAATTGCCTCAGAAGCGATTTCAGAATGCGATTAGTCAGGTAAAGGATGCAAGTATTCTGGTCTATGGTATCACGGATATGGGATTTAATTTGCACGGACATACCTATCCACAGGTCAAATATTTTTGCAATCTGAATCTGTCTGAAAAAGATACAATTTCTGTACAGATTGATTATATTAAAAATGAAGTGGTTGATTTTATCATCACGCCATTTGAAGCTGGTGAAATTAGTGGCATCCTGTCAGGTACTTCATATCAATTGATTGACACTTCCGAACGCTATGTCTATCTCGGGCATAAATATTACTTTTCTCTTTATCAGAAACAAACGAATAAATCGCCATGAAAGAAGATGCCGTATTCTGAACGGTACGTACGGTGGTGTGGTAGGACGGCTAGTCAACTCATGGTCGTCCTACCCGATCACAGAGGCGCTTGGTTTCTATAATTATTATTGCTATATTAATTTCTTAATTATTTGTTAATTTCCCCCTGCTTTGACGATTATATCTTTGACTTTGGAGATTTTTATCGATTCCGATTTACTCGCAGAGGCAAGTCTCTGGTCGCATCTATTTAATGGTGTCAAGCCTATATTATTTTTCGCTTTGACATCCGCGCCCGCATCGACGAGCAGCTTTGCAAATTGCGCTGCGGTTTTGGGGACCGCAAGGTCATATTTTGTATCGCACACGTAATGTAATGGCGTCTTGCCATCTTCATCTTTTGCATTGACATCTGCGCCTGCATCGATGAGTAGCTTCGCTGCATCGACTTTCGATTGAGTAAATGTAACGGTGTCCGCCCTCGTTGATCTTTAGCATTGACATCCGCACCGGAGTCAATGAGCAACTTCACGGCACCCACGCCAAGAAACTTATTACAAACTGTATCATCCCCGCTGACTCGATGGGTGTCATGTAGCATTGTATTACCATTATTATCTTTTACATTGACATCTGCCCCCGCATTGATGAGTAGTTTGGCGAGATCAATATCAAAGCATCTTTGTAACGGCTACCGTATTGTAAAAAAAACTCAATCTTTTTTGACTAAAAATATAAAAATACTATGCAAAAAAATAGTATTGATGCATGTTTGCGACGAATATAGGCGAATAAAACGCGTTGCGGCGCTTGATATTAGCGCGTAACCCACGGAAATCGTGGTGCGCGTATGCCACAGGCATAGCGCACCATCGCGGGGCGTATGCGCCGCAGGCGCATAGCCCGCGCCCCATTACGTGTCGCGGAAGGCGCAGACCGGATCGACGTGCGCGGCTTTCCAGGCCGGTCGAGCGCAACCGATAAGGCAGAACGCGATGCCGGAAAGGATGGCAATTACAATGAGAGAGGGCGACACGTCGAAGAATGTCGATGTCTGAACCGGCAGGTCCGGGAGTGCCGTCGCAATCGCGATGTCGGTGAGGCACATGCCAAGAAAAGCCAGTAAAATTCCGATGATCGCGCCGACCGACCCCACGATCGTGCCTTCGATGAGTATCATGCGTGCGATGTGGGAACGCGTGGCCCCCAGTGCCCGGAAAATGCCGAGTTCAAGCCGCCGCTCGGCAATCATCATAAAGAATGTCTGGGCGATATTGATGGCGCTTATCGTGACGATGAGCAGGCTGATGAGCGAAAACAGCATCGTCAGGACCGAAATCATCATGCTGACGCGATCCGCCTGGGTATGCGACGCGTCGGGCTCGAAGCCCAGTTCGCGCACGTTCGCGATGATATCCGCGATATCGCGGTTCGACTCGGCCTCGAGCACGATGGAATGGTACGTCCGGCTCTGCACCTGCCCGCTGAAATAAGCATTGAAGCGCCGCACATACGAAATCGGCATCGTGAACCCGAGCGGAATTGCCTTGCTCGACAGCCCCACGCACTGCATTTTCCTTTTCTTTGGCTCGCCCTGCGCCGCCTCGCCGAGATACGAGTTGCCCAGCTCGATGTCGAAGATAAATCCGATGAGGGCGTCGGCTGTCATTTTGGGAAGGCGCATGCCCGTGCCGCTCGAAAGCGCCGTCGTCAGCCCGGAATTGTAGATATTGAGCATAGCAGGATTGACGACGATCGGAATCGGCATGTCGCACGTATGGGAATCCTGCGTGCAATACGTCGGTTCCGGACACTGCCGTTCGGGGCTGTCGGGATTGCACCGCTTTTTGGTACAGAAGCCGTCGAGGCACGTCTGCGCGACGGGACATGATTCGTCCGACACGCACGAAATCTCGGCATCCCAGTCGCGGAAACGCTCGGGATTGGGAATGTCATTGGCGAGCTGTGGCGCAATGCCGTCCGCGATAACTTCGGCGCGGAAATTCTTGCCGAGGACTTCCTTTCCGCCGGTCGCCCAGGCGGGAAAAGTCCATTTCATTTTCGGATAAACATCGACGACATTGGGAATGTGGGATAACCTGGAGACGGCGCGTTCATCGATGGAAATGATCGAGAAACGCGTCACGCCGAAATCGTACGACCGCGGCACGACCTCGATTTGCCGTATCGCAAAGAGATTTTCGAGCACAACCCTCTTGACACCCGCGCCCAATGCCAGGAAGAACACCAGCGAGGCGATGCCTATGACGAGCCCGATGGCGGAGACACAAAGGGAGCGTCTGTTTCGATAGAGATTTTGTTTTACCAGGTTAAAAATGCCCATGAATTATTTCCAGCACAGCAGAACGCCGTCTCTCGACGACCTAGAAGCAAACCTATGTCATGCCGCATGGCAGTCATTTTGTCAACGCGGAGGACGCGGCTATGACCTGAGCGGCAGCAACCCGACGAAAGCCGGTTTGCCCATCATCGTGCCGTCCGAGGCCCAATGCCGCAAGGCCGTGTCCGCGCAGTACGAGGCATCGCCGCAGGGGTTGTGCGTGGCTCGCGAGGCCGTGTCAGCATACTACAATCGCGAGGTTCCGGCGGAACGCATTCAGCTATTTGCCTCGACGAGCGAGGCCGTCGGTGCACTTGTCAAACTGATGTGCGCGCCGGGCGACGAGGTCGTCACGTGCATCCCGACGTACCCTCTGCTCGACTGCCTGTGCTCGCTCGAAAGCGTCCGTCTGCTCGAAGTTCCGCTTCAGGACTGCGCGGGGCAATGGGCCATCGATTTTTACACGCTCGCCCGAACGTGTTCGGAAAGAACGCGCATCGTGATCGTCGTCAGTCCGAACAACCCGACGGGGCACTGCATTCCGTGCACGGAAATGGCGCAGCTGGTCGATTTCTGTGCCGAACGCGGGATGCTACTCGTCGTTGACGAAGTCTTTGCCGGCTATCGTCTGAACGACGATCCGGCGCTGGTCAAAGAGCCGGCTTCGGCCGCGTTCAAACACGGCCTCGTCGTGAGCCTGAGCGGTCTGTCCAAAGTCTGCGGGCTGCCACAGCACAAACTCGGGTGGGGCGTTTTCGGCGGCGATCCGCAGCTCGTCGAAGAAGCGATGCAACGCCTCAGTTTTATCACGGATTCGACGCTGAGCGTTTCGGGCTGGGTGCAGCGGATGGCACCGGAATTTCTCATGCGCCACGGCGAATTTCGCGACACGTGTGTCGCCCGTCTTCGCTCGAATCTAAAGGTATTAAAAGACATATCGCGTCGCGATGACGTGCAGTGGACAGTGGACGGCGTCGATGGCGGCTGGAGCGTCTGCATACGCCTTCCAGGGTGGGCGGATGACGAGGAAATCGCCGTTTTCCTTGCCGAGAACGGCGTCCGCGTGTTTCCGGGATGTTTTTTTGGCTATCGCGACACGCAGCCCACACTCGTCGTGAGCCTGATCACGCCTCCCGATGTGTTCGAAGCCGGCGTGGCGCGAATGGCGGAACTGCTGCACCAATATTTGGGCGCGGATTAATTGGGACACGGCTATCGGCGTTCCCGATACGCCGTGTGTGGGGCGCTATGCATGCGGCGTACGCGCCCCAGAGACGTGCA
>JAZODZ010000169.1:0-2179 GCA_045597285.1 Myxococcota bacterium | reverse complement strand
GGCTACGATCCGACTTCCAGATATCAGGATAATGCCGCATGTGGTTACAACTGTGTCGAAACTTATGGTGGAAGGGTTGTCTGTGCTGAAAAATCAGACCAGATGTGCAAAGCAGCCAGATATCAGGATAATGCCGCATGTGGTTACAACTGTATTGAAACTTATGGTGGACGGATTGTCTGTGCTGAAAAATCTGACCAGATGTGCAAGAGTGCCAAATATAAAGATAACGCGGCGTGCGGATATAACTGCATTGAAACTTATGGTGGACAAATCGTTTGCGCTGACAGATCCGATGAGAGCTGTGTTTCTTTAAGATATTCAGATGTCTATCAATGTGGTTATAACTGTTCCATTTCTAATGATACAATTACTTGCACTGAGCGCCCCCAAAGAAGGGACCCTGGTTCTCATGACGGCAGAGGTCACCATGACGGCAGAGGCCACCATGACGGCATGGGCCACCATGACAGCAGGGGGCACCATGACGGCAGGGGGCACAATCATGGCTATGACGGAGACTGGGCTGAATGGGCTGATTAGTTTATAATTAACAGACTCAGAATTAAATATATCTATTGTTAAAAGATGCTGAAATGATCGTCATTGCATTATTATATCCGGTAGCCAAATAAAGACAATTCGCAGCGCCCTAAAAGGGCGCAATGTCTCAGCAAGCGTAAGAACGATAATCAACAACCCGATGATCGCGGTATACCTCCGACAGTTCCGACGCCAATCGTGCGCCTACGGCTCTCAAACAGCACCATGAAACAAAAAGTCGCATGAATGTTTGAACTCATGCGACTTTTATAACGGAACTAGCGTCTGTAATTCAGCTGTTTTGATTTGCAAACCTGTTCGCATTTGGGGCAATGCCTGGATTGGTGTGGTTGCTTCCCTGATAAAAAATTGTTCAAATTGCCGTTTGTGAAATGGAGCGTATCGGATATAATGAGATAGTTTGTGGGTATTCTGGAGAGTTGGAAGAATGAAAAATATTATCGTTGCTGCAGTGATTGTTATGGTGATTTGGATCATCGTCAAGGTGACGTTTCACGATGGCGTTTATGCCCTTGATCGAGGGGAATATGTCGTGAATCCCGAGGCAGTGGCGCTTTATGAGAAAATAATTAAGGATGGTGACTTCAATCTCGATGTTTTTGATCTCAACGAGATGGATGAGACTCAGTTCGAGGCATTTCTGCTGAGTTTCCAGAAATGCAGGTTTAAAGACGAGATGTCTTTTTTATTTGATGAGGACTGCAAACCTGCATCGGTTCTTACCGACGCCACTTACGTCATAGATGATGCACGGCTGGCGGCTATGGGAAGGAGCCTTCTGCATCATCCGAGCGAAAGTGTGCGTTTTATTACGTTTTCCATCTTTGCCGAAGACGACGTGTATCTGAACCGACCGACAGATATTTTTAATGCTGCGAATGCCATGAAGGAAGGACGCATCGATTATTATCTGATGTATCTGATGGAAAATCCCGATATTTTAATGGGGGAAGAGAATACGGATAAGGAGTTTCCTTGGGCCGAATACAGCGAACTGGATAATTTTTATAGCCGATGCGAATTATCCGATAATCCGGCAGTAAAAATTCAGGCAGAACAGTACGGCAAAACACCGGAGGAACTGGCGGAGAGCATTAAAGAAACGGATGAATCCTATCGCGAGGCATTTCATGACCGCAAATGCTACACCAAGAAAGACCTCATCACGAAGGGGTTGCTGCTTGCCCGGTGTCCAGTGGATGAGAATTTTTTGTTTAGTGACGACTGCCGAGGCATGAAGAATTTCAGGTTTAGCGGGTTGTCATTATGCGGCATCGACAATGTCGACAAAATGGAAGAAGAACTCATCAAAATGGCGGAATCGAAGGATCCGCAGACGCGGTATTATGGCTTTGTTTATGCCAATGATGACAAGTTGATGTCGTTGCTCATGACCGAAACCGATGCTACCGCGCTGGGGCTGTATATTCAGTATTATCTGGACCAGGAGAAGCTTGAGAGTTTGGATGAGGATGAGTTGAAGGCCCTTGAAATGCTGAAATCACACCATGATGAGCGAATCAGAAAGCTGGCGACGACCGTGTGGGACAGGTTGCATGAGGAAGATGCAGTAGAAGAGTCTACAAACTGAGGCAGGGCCTCACCCCCTCTGTCG
>JAZODZ010000168.1:0-6608 GCA_045597285.1 Myxococcota bacterium | reverse complement strand
ATCTTCATCTGCGGCGAACACGGTGGCGATGTCTACACAATCGGCCGCCTGCACGAAATCGGCCTCACCGGCGTCTCCATGAGCCCCGGCAAGGTCTATCGTTCGATCATCAAGGCCGCTCAGTGCCAGGTCCAGAATCCGAGAAAGTCGGTGAAGTAATTTAAGAGACGTTCCATGGAACGTCTGTATAAAAGGTTAATCCCCGTCAGTTATGGCGGGGATTTTTTTGTTTTTGGGGATGGTTTTGGGTGCGTGCTCTATGCGCCTTTGGCGCATACGATCGACGCCGGCGGGCTATTTGCGGCGTTTACGCCGCAAATACGCCCTTTGGGCTCGCCTATGGGCATGCTGCCCATACAGCTCGCCTTTTTTTTGCCTCGCTATATGCGCAGGGATGTGGGATAATACGTTGGGTGCATGAAAATGCACTTGAGTTGGCTCTTAAGCATATCATTAAGAAAATGGAGACGTGATGTTTCTCTTTCCACTTCCAATGACACCGGTATTAAAATGGGCTGGGGGCAAAAGTCAGTTATTGCCTGCTATTAAATCTTTGCTTCCCAAACAATATGAACATTATTATGAACCGTTCATTGGAGGAGCTGCTGTGTTGTTATCAATTGTGCCACAAAGAGCGACAATTAATGACATTAATAGCCAGCTTGTTAATTTATATTGGCAATTGCAAAATTCACCCGAAGATATTATTGAATATGTGAATGCTATGGATGCTGTGAACTGCGACAAAGATTATTATCTTGGAATGCGAGAAAAATACAATCATAAGATTGCAAGCCAGGAATTGGATTCGGAATGTGCCGCATTAATGATATGGATTAACAAACATTGCTTTAATGGTCTATATCGAGTGAATAGCAAAGGATTATTTAATGTTCCATACAATAATAAAATCAAAGGCAAATCCATCGATGAAGAAAATGTACGAGCGATTGGGGCATATTTAAAAAAATCAGGAGTAAAAATTACATGCTCTGATTTCGAAGATGCGTGCCAAGATGTTAAGCAAAATGATTTTGTATATTTTGACAGCCCGTATGTACCAGAAAGTAAGACTGCTGATTTTACAGCTTATGCTAAAGATGGATTCGGGATGGCAGAACATGAAAGATTAGCTCAATTATTTAAGAAACTTGATCGTATTGGTGCAAAACTGATGCTTTCAAATAACGATGTTGATTTGGTGAGAGAATTATATGGTGATTACAAATTTACTCATTTGGATGTTAAGAGAATGATTAATTGCGATGCATCTAAAAGAGTAGGAAAGGAAGTTATTATTACCAATTATTGAGAGAATAAGTTATGTACAAGTCATTCTACCAAGATCAATATTCAGAACTGATATTAGGAGATAGCTTTGATGTGTTGGCTTTACTTCAACCAAACCGATTCGATATGATTTTTGCAGCTCCTCCCTATTTTTTGTCAAACGACGGTATGACATGTAGTGGTGGAAAAGCTGTATCTGTGAATAAAGGTAGTTGGGATAAAATAGATTCATTAAAAGAAAAACATGATTTTAATCGAAGATGGATTAGATTATGTCGAAACGTATTAAAGCCAAACGGTACAATCTGGATTAGTGGTACACTTCATAATATCTATTCGATAGGAATGGTTCTTGAAGAAGAAAACTACAAAATTTTAAACAATATCACTTGGGTAAAAACAAATCCGCCCCCAAATCTTTCTTGTCGCTACTTCACACATAGCACTGAAACAGTATTATGGGCTAGAAAAAATGATAAAAAAGCTCATCATCAATTTAATTATGAAACCATGAAAGAAATGAATGATGGTAAACAGATGAAAGATGTTTGGGTTGGTGCACTAACACCACAATCTGAAAAGAAACATGGAAAGCATCCAACGCAAAAACCTGAGTATATTTTGGAAAAGATCATTCTCTCTTCAACAAGTGAAGATGACATTGTCCTTGATCCATTTTGCGGATCGTCAACAACAGGTGTTGTGTGTAAAAAGCTAAAACGCCATTACATTGGAATTGACAATAGTGCAGATTATTTAAGTATCTCACGAGAAAGACTTCAAAACACCAACTGGGGAAATTTATGAGTAATCGAGTATTTTCAGATTGACTAAACACATTTCGAGCATCCATAAATGGATATGACTATTATACTGAATTAGCAACAATATATCAGAATACTGAAAACTTAAAAATTGAGATTAATATTCTCAACTCGCTTATTGGTGCTAAAAATATTGAAAAACAGTTCGAAGCATTGTTAGACAAATATCCAGAATGTATAAAGGTAATTCCGCTTCTTTTAGCAGTCAGAGGCTATGAAGTTTATTGCCAAGATGAACATGGTTCCATTAATTATCAGTTTAACCATATTAAACAGACAATTGCACAGTACTCTTATTTTATGCGTAAGACAGGTTTGTTTGACCTGTTAGAGAATCATATTGTTTGTAATTTATACGATTATATTACGGGTGTCGAAGTCGGTCTTGATTCCAATGGAAGAAAAAACAGAGGTGGTCATCAAATGGAAAATCTTGTTGAAGGCTATCTCATACAACTGAAAGTTGATTATTTCAAAGAAATGTATTTATCAGAGAGCGAGAATAAATGGCAGATTGACTTGTCAAAAATATCAGCAGGTGGAACTTCTTCCAAAAGATGGGACTTTGTCGTCTACACTACTTCCTGTGTATATTTAATAGAAACAAATTTTTATGCCAGTTCTGGTTCAAAACTTAATGAGACTGCCAGAAGTTATAAAATGATTGCAGAAGAAGCTAAACAAATCGATGGCATTAAGTTCGTTTGGATTACTGACGGGGCTGGTTGGCATAATGCAAAAGGAAATTTAAAAGAGACTTTTGATGTTTTAGAGAATATCTATAACATCACAGATCTTGAAAATGGAACACTTAATCAATTGTTTCACATTTCATAATACCTTTTCCATGTCCCTCTCTCCCCCAATCCCTCACTAAAACCACCGCCTACGACAAAACAGTCGATTACGGAGCAAAACTCGTATGAAAGCTAAGTTTCAACCCGCAAATCAACAACTGGCTATCACGGATTATGCCTCTTGGCTAGTCGATTTGAAGCAACGTGTTCGCATGACACAGCTGAGAGCTGCTGTACGAGTAAATACGGAGCTTATTCAGTTGTATTGGGATATTGGCCATCAAATCCTTGAACAACAGGAACATAAGGCGTGGGGAGCAAAGGTTATCCCGCAATTGTCCAAAGATCTCATGGCAGAATTCCCTGAGATGAAGGGATTTTCTGTATCAAACCTCAAATTCATGCGTATGTTTGCCTTGCAATGTTCACGTGAACAAATTGGTCAACAACCTGTTAACCAATTGCCGTGGGGGCACATTATTGTTCTCATGACACGGGTGGATAATCCGGACGAACGGTTGATTTATGCGAATATGACTGTGGAGAATGGCTGGTCAAGAAACGTGTTGGTGCACCAGATTGAGATGCAGACAGCTCAACGAGTTGGTAAGGCTCTTACAAACTTTGAGCGGACAATCCCTGAGCCTGATTCTGAACTTGCAATTCAAACATTGAAAGACCCATATAAGCTACAATTTCTTGAAATAGAGAGCAAGATTAAAGAAAATGAGATGCGAGCAAGACTTGTCGATCGTGTCGCCACATTTCTGATCGAACTTGGAGCTGGTTTCACCTATGTAGGAAAGGCCGTTCCCATCACTGTGTCTGGCGATGACTTTGAAATGGACTTATTGTTTTATCATGTACGATTGCATCGATATGTCGTCATTGAACTTAAGACCCGTAAGTTTAAGCCGCAAGATTTGGGTCAACTCAGTTTCTATATGACGGCAATTGATGAACAGGTACGTGATAAGAACAATGATGGAGAAACCATTGGATTATTGCTATGTAAATCGCGTAACAGTGTTGTCGTAGATTATACATTACGCCATATTAACCAACCTTTTGCTGTCTCTACTTATGATATTGAAAAACTTGGCTTACCTTCTGTCGATTCACTACAAAATGGCCTAACAAAAGCGCTTTGTGATAAAGAATTAGAAACAGGGAAAAGATTTTCTTCGTCATTATCTGTAGAGTCAGAGGAAGACAATGAGTAATCATGATGCAACACATAGATTGTGGTGACAGCGTCGCCACAATGTTGATATGTACTATAAACTCGCATGGTATATCGCTTGAAATTTCCGAGTGTTCAGCAAGTCGCAACAAATTCCAATGAGTATAAATGCGCCCAAATAGCATAAAGCCAGGAGGTAACGATGAAACAAGCTCTATTTGATTTATCTCATTTTAATGAATATCGAGAAGGGAACAGGCTGGAAGTGAAGAAAGCGAATGGCGGTCTTCCCAACAGCCTGTGGGAAACGTATTCTTCATTTTCAAATTGTAATGGCGGCGCGATCATACTCGGTGTTAAGGAGTGTGAGGATGGAAGTTGGTGCACAACACATCTGCAGAATAGAAATAAGCTTTTGAAAGACTTTTGGGATACCATTAATAACCGCCAAAAGGTAAGCGTCAATCTTTTGAATGAGGAGAATGTTGAAACCTACGAGATTGACGGCGATGTCATTATTGTCATTTACGTTGCGAAGGCAGATCGTGCGTACAAGCCGGTTTATATCAATAATGACCTGTTCGGTGGTACATTCCGCAGAAACCACGAGGGAGACTACCATTGTTCAGAAGCGGAAGTTCGGGGAATGTTACGAGATCAGGCTGCAAGAGGGATGGATAATAAAATCCTGCACAACATGGATCTTGATATATTTTATCCGGAAACTGTTAAGAGTTTTCGTTCTCGCCATGCAGCAGTAAATCCGGACCATGTGTGGCATAAGCTTGATGATAATGCATATCTTGAACGAATCGGAGCAGCATCAATTTCTGATATTGACGGGAAACTACACCCCACTGTTGCTGGTCTTTTGATGTTTGGCGAGGAGTATAAAATTAGATATGAGTTCCCAGATTATTTTCTCGATTATCGAGAAATGCTTGATCCATCAATCCGCTGGACAGATCGATTGGAATCCAGTTCAGGTGAATGGTCTGGCAATATCATGGATTTCTTCTTCCAAATGGAGAGAAAGCTGTTAAGGGATATTAAGAAGCCGTTTAAGCTGGATGGAATTACCCGTATAGACGAGACACCGGTTCATAAAGCTATTAGAGAAGCACTGGCAAATTGCTTCGCAAATGCTGATTTTAACTTTTCACGTGGTATTGTGATCCTAAAGGATCAGGATTCCATTATTATAGAAAATCCAGGAAGTATTATTACTGGCAAAGCTCAAATGCTGAAAGGGGGAATATCTGAACCCAGAAACAGTACAATTATGAAAATGTTTAATCTGATTCATGTGGGAGAAAGGGCTGGTAGCGGTGTACCAAATATATTCAGCATTTGGAATGATGAAGGTTGGATACCTCCTGAAGTGGAAGAACTTTACCAACCAGACAGAACTATACTGAGATTGTCCTTCGTAAGCAAGGGGCGGTATGCCGAACAAAAGCCGGCGATTCAATCCAAAAAGCCGGCGATTGATGCGCAAAAGCCAGCGGATGGTACTACCCAAGCTCTGGACGGGACTACCCAAGCTCTGGATAGAACTACCCAAGCTCTGGATGTCCGAAAAGACGATGTCCGAAAAGACGGAGTCCGAAAAGACGGTGTCCGAAAAGACGGTGTCCGAAAAGACGATGTCCGAAAAGAGAACAATCTGGACTCTACCATCATTCAATTACTCAAGGGACAGCCAAACATTCTGATATCAAGTGTTGCAGAGCAACTAGGGGTGTCCTATAAAACCGTGCAGAGAGCCATTACGCATTTGAAGTCAGGGGGACACATACAACGAGTGGGCGGGCGTAAAAATGGCTATTGGGCTGTCTTTGATTGATAAGACAAGGCGCTCGCCGAGTTGTCTGGCATCCAACTACAACCGGTACGAAGGTTTCCCACGCCGCCATTATGGCGACCGCATGGGGCATCCCCGCCGTCGTCGGTGCCTCCGAGATCACGATCGACAAAGCCGCCGGTACATTCAGCTGCAACGGCCACACCATTAAACGTGGTGATTTCATCACGATTTCTGGTACGACCGGCGAAGTTTACCTCGGCAAAGTCCCCATGACCGTTCCTTCCAAGCTCGAAGAATCTGCTCAGGCCATTCTCGACTGGTGCCAGGAAATCAAGTCCCTCGCCGTCCGCGCGAACGCGGAAGCCGCCGAGACGCTTCCTGCCTTCAACAAAGGCGCCCGCGGCGTTGGCCTCTTCCGTACTGAGCACATGTTCCTCGGCGACCGTCTGCCTTACATTCAGAAAGTTCTGTTTGGCAATGACAAAGCCGAAGCCAAGAAAGCCCTCGACGCCATCTATGAATTCTCGAAGGCCGACTTCAAACACAGCATGTCCGTCATGGACGGCTATGGCGTGACCATTCGTTTGCTCGACGCTCCTCTCCATGAGTTCTTCCCGCACAACAGCGGCCTGAAACAGGAAGAGAACCCGATGCTCAGCCACCGCTCGGTCCGTATGGCCATCACCAACCCCGAAATCCCCGAGATG
>JAZODZ010000167.1:0-17515 GCA_045597285.1 Myxococcota bacterium | reverse complement strand
ATCTTTTAATATATCATCGGTTGATATATTTTCAGCCTCGCCTTCGAAATTTAATATCGTTCGATGGCGTAGCGCAGGGATAGCTGCGAAACGGATATCTTCAATCGAGACATTGAACCGACCTTCGAAAATCGCGTGTATTTTCGCGGCTTTAATCGTTGCCTGAGCACCACGGGGACTCGAACCAAAGCGGACATACTGCTTGACCATCTTTGTGCATCCCTCGATTTCCGGATGCGTTCCAAGCACGAGTTTTAAAGCATAATCCTGGACATGTTCTGCAATCGGAACTTTAACAGCCAGCTGGCGAAGCGACAGAATTTCGTCTTTTGTCATCACAGACTTGACTTCAGGCTGTGCGCCTTCCGTCGTGCGTTTTAATATTTCGTGCAGTTCATCTTTTGTCGGAAACGGAACGTTGATCTTAAACAAGAATCGGTCGAGCTGGGCTTCGGGGAGCGGATAAGTTCCTTCCTGCTCAACGGGATTCTGCGTCGCCATGACAAAAAACGGCGCTTCAAGTTTATAAGTCATATTGCCAACCGTGACGCTTTTTTCCTGCATGGCTTCGAGAAGCGCGGCCTGTGTTTTGGGCGTTGCACGGTTGATTTCGTCGGCCAACAATATATTGGTAAAAACAGGGCCTTTCTGGAATTGAAAACTCTTATTGCCGCGTTCGTCCTCAACAATCATATTTGTACCGAGAATATCGCTCGGCATCATGTCCGGCGTGAACTGGACGCGGCTGAACTTGCAGGCAATGGCATCGGCAAGTGTGCGGACGAGCATCGTTTTGCCCAGCCCCGGCACGCCTTCCAGAAGTACCTGACCGTCTGCCAGCAAACACAATATCACGGCATCAATCACTTCGCGCTGTCCGACAATCATACGCCCTATTTCGTTGCGAAGCGTCGATATTTTCGACTGAAACTGTTCCACTTCCTGCTCTATATCGCTTGCCATAACGTTCCCTTTCCGTTTGTTAAAAATTTGGCTTTATATACGTTCCTTAAATGTTTCCGTTAAGGCAACGCATTATTGAGGCCGAATCATATCAAAGTACTTCTCCACGTAATTCCGATATCCCTGCGGAACTTCCTCGCTTTCCAAAACCTCTTCAGCCGCCTTTTCATACGTCTGATAGACTTCTTTATACGATTCGCTCGCAAACCCCTTTTGGCCTGCCGATTCGATGATTTCGCTCGTCGTCTGCTGTCCCGTGTCCATGCCGCTCAGTTTTTCATCCTTGAGCCCAACATTCATCGAAGTCGCATCGCCTTCGCTCTTATCGTGTCCCTTGCCGGCTTCCATGCCCGGTTCGTTGCTGTCGCCCTGTTTATCGCCCTTGTCGCCATCCTTGCCGCTCTGCTCTTTACCAGCTTTGTCGGATTTCTGGTCGCCTCCCTGACCATTGCTCTGCTCTCCTTGGTCGCCCTGGTCGCCTTGTTTGCCCTGATTCTGGCTTCCCTGTTGGTCCTGACCTTCGCCTTGCTGACCGTTATCGGTCTGTTGCTGGCCATCCTTCTGATCGCTTTGCTGCTGGTCGCCGTTCTGGCCTTCCGGTTGCTGTTCGCCATTCTGGCCTTCCTGCTGTTCGCCCTGTTGCTGTTTTTCCTGGCCTTTGGCGCGATCCATAAAGTCCTGCATATTTTTCTGGCGTTCCTGAGCCTTCTCATCCTGTTCCTTGCCAGCCTGTTGGGCATCCTGGCGCATTTTATCCGCCAAATCGCGCAATTCATCGCGTTTTTGCTGTGATTCCTTACGTTTTGCAGCATCTCTCAAAGCCTGTTCTGCGCCCTGTTCCTGACCTTGTTCACCGGCCTCATCCTGCCCTTCGCCATCTTTTTGGCCATCCTGCTGCTGTTGCTGGCCTTCGCCGCCTTGCTGTTCGCCCATTTGCGGCTGTTCGCCCTGCTGTCCTTGTTGCTGTTCGCCCTGCTGTCCTTGTTGCTGTTCGCCCTGCTGGCCTTGTTGTTGTTCGCCCTGCTGGCCTTGTTGTTGTTCGCCCTGCTGGCCTTGTTGTTCGCCCTGCTGGCTCTCTTTCTGATCGCCGGACTCCCCTTCCTGTGAGTCGCCTTTCGCCTCTTTGGCCTGTTTTTCGAGGTCTTTCGAGGTTTTGTCGAGTGCCTTGCTCAGCTTGTCGAGTGCTTTGTCTGCCTGTTTTCCAGCTTTATCCGCATTCTGCTGATGGCCATCCTGTTGTTCTCCCTGCTGACCATCCTGACCATCCTGATTTTGTTTGTCAGCTTCCTGAAGTTTTTTGGCAGCTTCCGTAAATGCTTTTCTGTCCTCATCCGACAGTTTTTCATTATCGAGTTCTTTCTGAAGCTGTTCGACCAAATCCTTATTCTTTTGCAGCGCTTCCTTGAGCTTCGGATCCGTGGGATCAATATTTTTGGCCAGATCCCCAAACATTTTCGCCAGTTTCTCGAGTTTTTTCCGATCGTTGGGGTCGGTACTGTTGAGCAAATCTTTGAGGATATCGGCTGCTTTGTCGTAATCATTCTTTTCGAGGGCATTGGCGAGTTCTTTGGTTTCCGGGTCCTCTTTCATCTGCGTCATGCTGTCGATGGCTTCTTTGACGGCCTTGTCGAACGATTTCTGTTCTTCGGCTGTCATTTCTTCGGTTTCGCTGAGTTTCTTTTCGAGTTCTGCGAGCCGGCGTTCAAACTCTTCGGGCGTCAGCTTGCCTTCGCGATCATCCTTCAGAATCTGAGCAAGTTCTTCGGCATATTCCTTCAACTCGGGATCGTCGACTTCTTCGGCAGCCACGAGCAACTGTTCGATCTGTTCCTGCCGCAGCTCCTGCGCAACCGGATCGAGGTTTGGAGCGGCAACGGGGGATTCGCTTGCAACACCAGGCTTTGATTCGTCGAGCTTATTCGAGACGCTAGCGACAATATCGGGAATGAATGCGATCGCGATGGCGGCGGCAACAGCGATTCCAAGCCATTTCAAATAATCGGGCTTTTCAATCGGGAACGCTGTCGGGACAAATTTTTCGACAGTTGGATCCTGCAGACGTCTGGCCGTATCCGACATCTGAACTTTCATCCACTCATTTGGCGATTTCTCCCGCATGAATGAAAGCGCCGACGAAATTCTGTCGCCAAAGCGGTTTGCCTCATCGATTTTTGCGGCGACATCGATATCGGACATACGCCACGGCCACGCCCAGGCAAAGAGCCCGACCAAAGGCAAAGCGGCCACGATCCACAACCATCCCGGCACAGTCACGCCCGCACGAATACATGCGATCAACACGGCACAAATCAGAATGCTGACAGAAGCACAAAGCGCAACTTTTTTGACAAGCCGACGAACAAAAAGCCGCCGCCGTCCATGCTGAACTAATGATTTGATTTCCATCTGCCTTCCGATGTTCCCCATTGCAAAAAGTCTTAAGCGCAAAAATACGCAAATTATCTTTATTATTAACGCAACTCTCCCCCCATGTGAAGTCACAATCCCCATAAAAAAACATCGAATAGGTAAATATCCTGCCAATAACGAGTTTCTGAATTACGTAGTCTTATCGGAATTAGGCAGGAGGCAAGAACGAATCTGTCTTCACTGTCGACTCGAACGTGAAGCAATTTAATGTAGCCGCGTTGTGCAGGTATTCTTTACAACTCTCTTTCTTATTCTTTCTCCATATCGTTCAGGGCATAGATAATAACAACCTCGTCCCTTCTCGTCATTTAGGAGTGAGAGCTCTTTTGATGTATAAAATATCTGAGGTTTTGCATTTAAATACTCGCCTAACACGAATATTTGCCATCTGTAAATTCCTGAAAAATCCGCTTGATTTCAGGGTTTCCGGAATATTCGACAGCGGTTTTGGCAGAATTGGGATCAGCTCCCAATTCGAGTAACTTTTTAAAACAGTCGACTCGATTGTCGTAAACTGCTTTTTTTAGTGGAGTATTGCCTCCATTGTTGCCATTAATATCGACTCCAGCCTTGGCTAATACTTCGATCATCTCGGGATTGTTCCGATATACTGCAAGATGAATCATGTTCCAGTAAGGTACAGATTTATCCCTGGTGTCGAGATCGACATTGCCTTTGACCAGTTCACGCACAATTTCAATCTTATTATAATTCACTGCATTGTAGAATTTATCGCTATTCGCGCGCCAGAGGTTTTGTTCAGGTGAAAGATTACCGGCGAGCAGTTTACTCGTCTCGACATTTGAGACGTCATTGATGTGCTGTTTTTTGAATTGTAAATATGACTCGTAATATTCAGCCTTATTTCCACTGTTATCAGAGTCTTCAATATTCAATCCGTATCTTTCCATTAACGTGACGAGTGGAAAATCGTCTTCTCCAGAAATGTAAAAAAAGACTGTTTTCCCATCGGGATCTTTGATTGAGGGATTCGCCCCATTCTCGATAAGTTCTCGGGTTGTATGATTCACTAATGAGTAAAATAAAGGCGTTTTGCCGGTGTTATCTACGGCATTAAAATCTGCGCCCAATTCTTTAAGGATGGATAGGCATGGTTTCCTTGTGGCATAGAAAACGACACTTTTTCCATCGTTGTTACGGGCATTGACATCTGTGCCGAGTGTAACGAGAGCTTTGATGGCATCTGAGTTTATGAGTGAATAGTGTTCTACCAAATCGAACAGCGCAGTCTTTCCATGGATGTCGATGGCATTAAAATCGGCTCCAGCATTGTACAGTAGCTGTAATAATTTTCGCTTTTTTGCATAAAAAATGGCTGTTTTACCCTCGGAATCCATGGAGTTGGGGGCTGCGCCATACTTTAACAGTATGGCTGCTTCATCAGGACGTTTGTATGAAGTCGCATATACAATAGCTGGAACGCCTTCCGCATTACAAATATTTGGGTTCGCGCCATATTCCAAAAGGCTGGTTAATAATTCTGGTGAATAGATGACTGTGAATAATAGGGGAATACCATTGGGAAGGAGGGTATCGGGATTAAAGTTTCCCTCGCTGTCAGTCGGTATTTTTTGGGACTTTGCATAGGCAATCAATGCATTGTGATTACTTTTTCTGATGTTATTCTGAATTTTTCGTCTTATTAGTACGGCAGCAGATGTCACTGCGGCTACGATTGGTATAAGAGGAAGCATGGTCAATCCTCGCTTGTTATATGAAACAGACCGCCAGAAATACGGCGAGCAACGTTATATGCTGTCATTGGCAAAATCTAAACTATCTCCCCTCGATTAAATAAGCCATCAGTGTCTTACAGTAGCATTCACTTGGTTTTGTATTTATTAAAGATGTCTTTCATTTCGCTTGTTCCTGAATTGAGTATGGCTACCTTCGCTCGCTTTGGATCGGCACCAAGTTCCAAGAGCTTTTTGAAACAGTCGAGATTTTTGTCATAAACGGCTTTTTCCAGTGGCGATATTCCTCGAGGACTACCATTAATATTAACGCCACCTTGAAATAATATTTCTATCATTTCTGGACTATTCTTATGTACAGCAAGGTGTATCATGTTCCACCCCTTGACGTATGGATCCCTTGTGTCTGGATTAGCTCCTTCCATGAGCTGGCGTCTTGCTTCGTCAATATTATTGCAATTTACCGCACTATATAGAGCCGAAATAGTAATTGCTTGTTTTGCACGGGTTCGCTTGTTATAACGCTTATATTGCGGATAATGACTAAATCTATTGCCCGAATTATCTGTTGCGTGAATATCTAATCCATAATCTTCAAATAATTTAATGAGCCTAAAGTTATTACAATGTAACGAACAAAAAGCGACTGTTTTTCCATCGTTATCCCGTGCATTGGCATTTGCACCTCGTTCCAACAGGGCTTGCACTGTTTGGATGTCGTTCGAATAAAATATCGGTGTTCGGCCACGAGGGTCAGGCTGATTGAAATCAGCATTGTAGCTTTTTAGCACATCAAAATCCGACTCGGAATTTGCATAAAATATGACGCTTCTTCCTGTACTGTCTTTGGCATTCGGATCAGCGCCATGTTCCAATAGCTCTTTTAACTTTGATACCTTTGTGCTTTTCACTGCATAAAACAATGCGGTACGCCCTGTATTATCGACAGCGTTAAAATCTGCACCGGCTTCTTTCAGAATATCGAATTCCATGCTTGTGTTTGCATAAAATACGACGTTTTTGCCTTCCAGATCACGCGAATTGATATCTACTCCCATATCTACGAGATCTTCTGTGGTTTGATTGGCAAGGGAATCGAAAATAGCAGTCTTTCCAGTACTGTCTACCGCATTAAAATCCGCGCCTGCGTTAAGGAGCTCAGTCAGAATGTATCTTGATCGTGCATAGAAGATGGCTGTCTTTCCGTCTGAATCCATGGCATTTGGATTTGCCCCGTAGGAGAGTAATTGTAATATAATTTTTGTTTCCTGATTTGACTTGAGTGCATATATGATTGCGGGCACGCCTGATTTATTACATATATTGGGATTGGCACCGTATTCTAACAGACTCGTGAATAAATCTTGTTTGGGCATGACATCGAAAAGCAGGGGAGTGCCTAATTTGAGTCTAGCATCCGGATTAAAATTGCCGTTAATGTCGACTGGAATGTTCCGCTGTTTTACGTATGCTACTAACTTGTTAAAGTTGTGAATCTTTTGTTTTCGGCTGATTTTTCTGTGTAACAGAATCGCAGCCGAGGTTACTGCGGCTACAATCGGTATAAGTGGAAGCATAGTATTTCTCTTATTCTTAAAGTTACTTGTTGATATATGTCAAGAAAATCCGCTTCATTTCATACGTCCCGGAATACTCAACTGCATTTTTGGATAATTCTGGGTTTGCCCCTAATTCGAGAAGTTTCTTAAAGCAGGCAATATCCTTATCATATACCGCTTTCGAGAGAGGTGGAATACCATCCCGATTGCGATTAATATCCGCGCCCGCTTTGACCAAAAGTTCTATCATTTCAGGGCTTTTCTTATAAACTGCCAGATGTACCATGGTCCAGTCTGTGACGGTTTTATCCCAGATATTAGGGTCTGCACCCAGATCGAGTAATAATTTCACTCTCTGTATGTTGTTGGAATTTATAGCTTCATACAGATCTGGTTTTGCTCCTTTATTTTTTATTCCTTTATATTTCTTGTATCGTTTGTAATAGTTCGACTTTTGCCCGTACTTATCTTTAGATTTAATGTCGAGTCCATATTCTTCTAATTTTTCAACGATCGAAAAATCGTTTGTCCCGTTCAAATAGAAGAATACTGTTTTGTCATCCCGGTCTTTCGCTTTGACGTTTGCTCCTCTTTTTACGAGTGCCAGCGTGTTGTGTTTTCTGAACGAATAAAATAATGGTGTCTTCCCGGTATTGTCTATGACATTGAAATCAGCGCCTAGGTCTTTGAGCATGTCGAGTTCTGACTCAACTGACGCATAAAATACCAGGTTTTTACCTTCGTTGTCTACTGCATTGACATAAGCGCCATTGTTTACGAGTTCTCTGGTTGTGTTATTCATTAATGAGTAGTGTAACGCCGTCTTCCCATAATTGTCTTTGGCGTCGAAATCCGCACCGGCGTCATTAAGCTTTTGAAACTCCTGAGCAAACCTTGCATAAAAAACCGCAGTTTTCCCCTCTGCGTCCCGTGCGTTGACATTCGCCCCGAGTAGTGTGAGTGCCCTGGTCGTATTGTTGGCGAATGAGTAGAATATTGCAGTCTTTCCTGTACAGTCCACCGTATTAAAATCTGCCCCTGCTCTGTAAAGCAACTCTAAAACCTGCCGTGATGTGGTGTAAAAAATGGCGGTCTTCCCTTCAGAATCCAGGGCATCGGGATACGCGCCATATTTGAGTAAAATGTCGACCTTGTCATCTGCTATCGGCCGTGTGGATGCATAGATGATTGCGGGCGTGCCTTTGGTATTACAGATATTCGGATTTGCACCATAGTCCAGAAGACTGATGAATAATTCCCGCGTGGACATGACATCGAAAAGGATGGGGGTGCCGTCTGGGAGCATCGCATCTGGATTAAAATTATCTTCGTCACTGACTGGTATGTTTTTGCTTTTAACGTATTCAATCAGTCTCTTAAAATTGCTTTTCTGTTCTGTTCTCTTAAACTTTCGGTGAATCAGAATGGCAGCTGATGTCGCCGCTGCAATAATCGGGATGAGTGGGAGCATTTTGATCCTCGACTGTTGATTGTTGCCTATGCGCCGATTACGGCTGTTTTTATCATACGCTATTTTGAGATTATTTCACATCAATTTTTATGCACAGATTCAGAGCTTACCCCGCTAATGCGGGGGTGAACAGTTAAGAAAACTATGAATAATTAACCATTTTCAATAACATCCAAAATAAACTCTTGGTTTTTCGCGGGCGATTCGCCTGCGTCCCCAGGAAAAAGTCATTTGTTCAGAGCTTCTTAATATCATACATCCAACTTCTTATCATATTGTTTAAATAATTTCTTAAATCTATCATAGTTCTTTCCTTCTCTATATGTAATCGCTGAGCTGGTTGGTGCTGGATCTGCTCCCAATTCCAGTAGCTTTTTAAAGCATTCGAATTTCTGATTATAAAGTGCTTTGGTTAGCGGCGTAATGCCTTTTCCGTCATTATCATCGTTGATATCTACCCCCGCCTTTGCTAATATTTCTATCATCTCAGGATTGTCTTTATATACCGCCAAATGTATCAAATTCCAGTTTTTAACAGCATTGTCTCTTACTTTTAGATTCGCGCCTCGCTCAATTGCCAGCTTTGCTGCCAGAATATTATTACTGTTTACGGCATCAAAAAGGCTGAGTTTCGGAATGCCTTCTTTCTTGAATTTTATATATTCTCTATATAATTTCCATGTTTTCTTGGCTGATTTTACTCGCAGCCCATTATCCTCTAAAAGCTTGACTAATCCAAACTTTTCTGGCGTATCTATGTACTCTAATATGCTTTTGCCATCCCCATCTAACGCATTGACATTAGTTCCGTACTTTATAAGTGTTTCGGTGGTGAATAAGCTATTAAGCGAATAGAATAGAGCGGTTTTACCTGTGCAGTCTACGGCATTGAAATCAGCCCCTGCTTTTTTTAACATCTTTAGAATTGTTTCGGAACTTGTACAAAAAATTGCAGTTTTTCCCTCGGAATCCATCGCATTGGGATTTGCACCGTGTTTTAAGAGAATTGCAATGATTTCTTCGGCATTCTCTTGCTTCGCTGCATAAATGATTGCAGGCGTGCTGTCGGCATTACAAATATCAGGATTGGCACCAAATTCCAGGAGGCCTGTGAATAATTCTCGATCTGACATGACATCGAAGAGCAGTGGCATACCATTAGACAGCAATGTATTTGGATTAAACTGACCTTCAGCATCAATCGGAATGTCGAGTTGTCGCGTATATTTTAATAATCTTTCTCGCTTTGCGTCGCTTGCAGATTTTACGATTTTGCGTTTAACTAATACTGCTGCTGATGTCACAGCAACTATGATTGGGATGAGTGGAAGCATTTGGATTCTCGCCTGTTGATTGTTTCCTATATGCCTATTACGGCTTTTTTATCATACGCTATTTTGGCATTGTTTCACATCGATTTTTATGCATCGATTCAGAATCTTATTCCGCTATTGCGGATGTGAATAGTTACTATCATTCATCCCATTCCTTATCATATTGTTTAAATATTTGCCTATATTTATCATAATCCTCTCCGCTGCTAAATTTTATCGCTGACCTTGTTGGTGCTGGATCTGCTCCCAATTCCAGTAGCTTTTTAAAACATTCGTATTTTTGATTATAGAGTGCTTGGGATAGCGGCGGAATGCCTTTTCCGCCATTATCATCATTGATATCCACCCCCGCCAATGCTAATACCTCTATCATCTCTGGATTGTTTTTGTATATCGCCAAATCTATCATGTTCCATTCTTTAACAGTCTCGTCTCTTACTTTCAGATTTGCACCTCGCTTGATTGCTTGCTTTGCAGCCCGAATATTATTACTGTTCACGGCTTCATAAAGGCTGAGTTTTGGAATACTTTCTTTCTTGAAATTTATATATTCTTGATACGATTCCCATGTTTGTTCGGCTGAATCCATGTCTAGTCCGTTCTCTTCTAACAGCTCAACTATTTCAAAATTTCCATTAACGTATTCTAAAATGCTTTTGCCATCCCTATCTAACGCATTGACATCAGTTCCGTTCTTAATGAGAGCTCCCGTGGTGGGCAAACTTTTAAGCGAATAGAATAGAGCGGTTTTGCCTGTGTTGTCTACGGCATTGAAATCAGCCCCTGCTTTTTTAAGCATTTTCATAATTGCAACGGAACTTGTACGAAAAATTGCCGTTTTTCCCTCGGAATCCATCGCATTGGGATTTGCACCGTGTTTTAAGAGAATTGCAATGATTTCTTCATCTTCCTTTTGCTCCGTTGCATAAATGATTGCAGGCGTACCGCTGGCATTACAAATATCTGGATTGGCACCATAGTCTAAAAGGCTTGTCAATAATTCCTTATTTGGCATGACTTCGAAAAGCAGTGGCTTGCCTGTTGACCCGAATGCATTTGGATTAAACATACCTTCTGAATCGACAGGAATGTCCAACTGTTGTGCAATATGAACCAATTTTTCACGATTTGCATTCCTTGCATTTTTCGAAATTTTGCGTTTGATTAAAATGGCTGCCGATGTGACTGCTGCAACGATTGGAATGATTGGTAACATAATGTCTCTCTATGTCTGATTCGATTGGTTATTGCCTTCACTCTGATGTTTCGTTGGCTTCTCGTGTAAGTAATGATACTCTTGTTATCTATGTCTGCGATACCAGTCTGCCCTCAGAAATCGCTAATCTTCGTTATCTTCAAAAATCCCTTCTCCCATTTCCAGCTCCATTTCTGAATTCGTCTCGATTTTTTCTCTTATTCATCCGCCACGTCTCAATTTCATTTCTTCGATTAGTTCATTGATTTCATTTTCCAGTTCCATTTCTGAACTCGTTTTGATTTTTTCAGTTATCCATTCGCCGCGTCTCAATTTCGTTTTTTCGATGAGTCGATTGATTTCATTATTATCACATCTATTAATTGCTTCTCTGGCATCGTAAAGATTCATATCTGCTCCAAGTTCTAATAGCTTTTTTACGCATTCTACTTTTCTAGTACGAATTGCATTCCCAAGTGGACATAGGCCGTTGTCTAGAATCGTATCATTAATGTCAGCTCCTGCTTTGACTAATACTTCTATCATCGTTGGATTATTATTCCATATCGCCTTATTAATCATATTTCGCCACCCACATTCACCGCGTGGTTGGTATTCTGTGTTTGGATTCGCGCCGTTTTTGAGAGCCGACCTTACACCTTTGAGATTATTTTTAAATATTGCGTCTTGCAGGTCTTGATTTCGGGTTTGTTGTATGTATGATTCATAAAATGGAAATTTTTTCCCGCTGTTATCCATCGCATGAATATCCATTCCATTGTCTTCCAGCAACTTAACGATGCGACTGTTCTCTATTCCTGCTAAGAAAAATGCTGCTGTTTTGCCATCATTATCCCTTGCATTCGCATCCGCACCGCGTTCAATGAGGACTTTGGTGATGCCAAAATTCCTGATCATGATCGAGTGGAATAGGACTGGTATTCCGTTGTTGTCGACGGCGTTTAAATCAGCCCCCGCTTCTTGAAGCAGCTTCACCTGTGCGGCAGATTGTGCGTAAAATAGTGCTGGAGATCCATTGGAATCCATGATGTTCGGATCTGCTCCATGTTTTAACAGTTTTGCGACTATTTCATCGGATCGCTTGATGTATTTGAGCGCATAATTTAGAGCTGGTATGCCTTGGTTTGTGTAAACATTTGGATTTGCCCCATACTCCAGAAGACTTTCGAGTAATTGTGGTTTGGTTATGACGAGGAACAGCAATGGGGTGGCACCCAGCACCGTATTCGGATCAAAATTCCCGTTTATGTCAACAGGAATGTGCTTTGATTTTATGTAATCAGTGAGTTCTGAAAAATTGACTTTCTTTCCAATGCCCTTGATGTTGCGTTTAATCAGGATTGATGCTGATGCGACGGCAGCTATGATCGGTATAATGGGAAGCATATTGAATCTCTTTGATCTGAATGATAACTATTTGCCGACTGCTCGCTCCCGTATCGACGGGGGCTAATGAGTTTACTTCATATACCCATTTATGTACAGACATTCGCCTCCCCCCACTCCTCACTTTCCCCTCTCACTTTCTTTCCAATTGCTAATTTCAAACCTTTCCCGCCTGTTCCCACTTTTCTCCATTCCCCACTTTCCCCTCTCACTTACTTTCCAATTGCTAATTGCTAATTGCTAACCTTTCCTCACTCCCCATTCCCCATGCTCTCTCCTATCGATATCATCATCATCATCGCATTCCTTGCCTTCACCCTGTTCCAGGGAATTCGGCTCTCCAAAAAGGCCGAAAAACCTGTCGATTATCTCCTCGGCGGGCGAGCATTGACGCTTCCCGCGTTTGTCGCAACCACTGTCTCGACCTGGTATGGAGGAATCCTTGGTGTGGGCGAATACGCATGGGAATATGGCATTTCAAATTGGATCGTGTTCGGCGTGCCCTATTACGTTGGTGCCCTTTTGTTTGCGCTCGTCATGAGCAAAAGGGCGCGAAATGGCGAGTCGCTGACGATTCCGCACAGGTTCGAATCGCATTACGGAAAACGGGCTGCTCTTTGTTCCGGCATTCTCATTTTTCTCACGACTGTACCCGGGGCTTATGTATTGATGATGGGTACGCTATGCTCGGTTTCATTCGGCCTTTCCGTGACCATCGGGATCGTGTTGACTGCCCTTTTTGTCGTCATTTACTTGTGGCGTGGCGGTTTCAAAGCCGTTGTCAAGACCGATGCCATTCAGTTTGCGCTCATGTTTGGCGGCTTTATTTTTCTGACATCATGGCTTCTCGTCGGATATGGCCTTGAACCGTTGCAGAATCTGCCCGAAACGCATTTGCAGCTTACGGGGGGCCAGTCATTTGCCAGCATCATCGTTTGGTATGTCATTGCGCTTTCGACGCTTGCCGAACCGAATTTTTTTCAACGCGCATTTGCCGCCAAAACGCCCCAAATCGCTCGAAATGGTTTGCTCATCAGCATTGGATGCTGGTGCTTTTTCGACATGATGACGACGCTCTGCGGTCTCTATGCTCGCGCGCTTCTGCCGGATCTCCAGAATCCCGTTCAGGCATTCCCGGACCTGGCAATCACGGTGCTTCCCACAGGCCTCATCGGCTTATTTTTCGCGGGTCTCTTTGCCACGGTTCTCTCTTCTCTCGATTCCGGGCTCTTTACGGCTGCGACGACGCTTGGCCGCGATCTATGGCCAAAACGCACTGAAAACTCCCTTCACGATGCGACAAAAACGCGAATCGGCCTCATTATCGGTGCCGTCCTGGCCGCTGCGATTGCGATTTCTGCGGGTTCTGTCATTAAGATTTGGAAAATTTTTGGTTCCGTATCGGCGGCCTCACTTTTAATCCCAATTTTGGGTACTTATTACGCTCCGTTCAAGATGTCTCACAAAGGCGCGGTCGTTCTCATGATTTTGGGCAGTATTTCGACAGTTGCATGGGTTGCCGCTTCGCAACTCTTTGATTTTTGTCCGAAAATTGAGCCGCTTTTCATCGGTGCGGCCGTCTCAATACTGTGTTTTGCCGTCGACAAGGTTATCTCGAAATGCAAAAAAACGTAAAAAATGCCGATTTTTCGCGTGTTTAGTGATTATTTTCTTGACTGTTTTGGCGTGAATACGTACGTTTCGCGCGTTTTTCGCAGGCGCCATTGCGCTTTGTAATTTAAAACCTCTCTTAGTTTGGAGAACAAAAACATGACGAAAGCTGAACTGCTTGCAAAAGTGTCCGAAAAAGTTGAAGGCCTGAACAAAAAACAGGCTAATGATGTTGTCAATGCCGTCTTCGACGCTCTGAGCGAAGCCATCTGCACGGGCAACCGTTTCTCCTATCCTTGCTTCGGCACCTTCACCGTGAAAGATCGTGCTGCTCGCAAAGGTCGCAATCCCCGCACCAATGCTGTCATTGACATTGCTGCTTCCAGAAACGTCAGCTTCAAAGCTGCTCCGAAACTCAAAGACGCTCTCAATGCTCAGATCGCCGCTGAGGTCGAAGTGAAAGAAGAAGTCAAAGAAGAAAAATGCGCTAAGAAAGCCTGCAAAAAAGCCGCTGACAAAGCCGACAAAAAAGCCACGAAAAAATCCAAAAAGTAATGAGTGATTTTCACTGATTTCTTTAAAAGCCGTCATCTGGCGGCTTTTTTTGTATCTATTTCCCTCTTCCCCATGCTTTATAGGATTTGACAATGAGCCTTATCGACAAACTGACCAAACAGGTTACTGATATCAACGAAAAAGCCGCCGAAATCGTGAATGTTGCGCATACCGAAGAAGAAGCCGTCGATGCCGACATCACTTTCTTTATGCCGCTCGATCCCCCCGTCATTGCTCGCGTGACGTGCGATGTCCTCAACGTTCGCCCCTCACCCTCGACCGATTTGGATCGCGTCGGCCAGCTCAAACGCGGCGCTGAAATCAAGGTTTGCGGCCTCTGCGATGACTGGCTTGAAATCGATTTCGAAGGCACAAAACGCTATGTTTTTGGCGCTTATACTGATTACGAAGCTCCCGAACTCACCGTGACCGCCAGCGCACTCAATATCCGCAAGGGACCCAGCACCGACAGTGAAAAAATCGGCTCCCTTCCCAACGGAACCGTCGTTCGCGCACTCGCCGAATCAAAAGGTTGGGTCAAAATCCTCAGCGGTAACAAAATCGGTTATGTCAGCCGCGAATATCTGAAATAACAAAAGCCTTGACAATGGATAAAGCCATCATGTTTATGATGGCTTTGTTGTTTAATACGGCACTCTCTGCCGTTATGCCACGGATGGTAAGATGAAATTGTATCGGGGACTAATCGTTAATATTGTCGCAGTGTTTGCGTTCGTGTCGATGATTTCGTGTAGCGGCGGCTGCGCTTCGACATCGGCAAATCACGTCGAAACGCTCGATACAAATGCTCAAATCGGCGAGCCCGCCATTGAACAGCCAACCGAAACGCCTGAGGTTGCGCCCGATCCAGACCCGCTTCCCTACGTCACTGCCCAGCCGCAGGAACCCCCGCTCCTTCGGCTTGCCGTGATTGCCGATATGAACGGCCGTTATGGTTCCGATCAGTATGACGAAGAGGTCGTTCACAGCATCGATATGATTATCGAGGATCATCCCGATATCGTCATCAATGCAGGCGATATGGTGGCAGGCCAAAAGGCAAAGCTCGATTATCGCAAAATGTGGACGGGATTTCACAGTGTCGTGACGGATCGCCTGGCCGAAGCCGGCATTCCCATGGCGCAAACCCCGGGAAATCACGACGGTTCGGCTTACTCAAAATATGAAAAAGAACGCGAAATATATATTGACGAGTGGACAAAACATAAGCCCGCGCTCGATTATGTCGATGACACGCGCTATCCGTTGAACTATTCGTTTACGAAAAATGGCATCTTTTTCATCTCGTTCGATTCCACGACGATGGAGAAGGTGCCCGACGAGGATTTCGAGTGGCTCGAAGCCCAGCTTCAGAACAATCCGTCAAAATACGGTGCCGTTATCGTCTTTCATGTGCCACTCTTTCCGATTACGACGATTAAGCCGACCGAGATTCGGCGCGACGATCGGCTTGCGCCTCTCTTTGCAAAATATCATGTGCAGCTCGTCATTACGGGCCATCAGCACGCCTATTTCCCGGCCAAACAGGACGGCGTCCTTTACTTGCACGTCGGCGCGATTGGAGGCGGTCCGCGCCCGGTCAGGCAGAACGACGGCATCCTGCCTAAAACGCTCTCTTTCGTCAATCTCTACGCGAATCACGATCCCTATGTCGATACCCATATCGTGAGTGGCGAATCCGGCAAGCACTTCAATCACAACCTTTTGCCGACTTATATCGTGTTCGGCGATAAAATTTTGCCACGCGTCGACATCTCCCTCGAGGATGCGAATTTCGCCCGCGAATACTTGATTTCTCCGCATATGCCGCGTTCGCAAATGCTCAACCTCATCCGGGCGCTTAAAGCCAACGACGGCGATTGGGGACGCATTCCAAACTGGAAACCCGATAATTGACGTTATTCCCAGTGCCCGGAAGGCGCTTACATCATCACCGTGGGCGTACGTGGAACGCCCACGGCGAGCCGTATGCGCCAACGGCGCATAGGCGAACCACGCACGGCGTATCGGCTGCAGGCCGATAGCCGTGCCCCAAAACGCATTCACAGCCACGTCATCGCTTCACATCCCCGCGATCGACGACGAGCCGATATCCGGCCGCCTGTACACGCCCTTCCAGGCAATTCCGGCATTGTGCCGACTCCTCGCCTGTACATATTTTATTATCATATATCGAATATAATTTACGGAACTTCACGGGCGACAAATTCGGCATCACGACATTCGCACCGGCCTTAAGCCCCAATTCGCGCCCTTTGGGATGAATCGTCCCAAGAGCCGTCGTGGACGGAATCAGCGCGTAGGGAAACATCAGCCGCAGAATCGCCACCAAATTCAAGGTTCTCTGCAATTCCCCCTGCGCCCTGTCCCCAAACGGCGTGTCTGATTGCGGTATAAACGGCCCGATGCCTATCATATCAGGCTGCAATGATTGCAAAAATCTCAAATCCGAAACGAGGTTGTCGAGTGTCTGTTCCGGAGACCCTACCATAAACCCCGATCCCACTTGATACCCGATTTCCTTCAGATTCCAAAGACATTGCTTGCGGTTCTCGAGGCTCATCGAGGCCGGATGCAACGAACGATAGTGCGCCTCATCCGCCGTCTCGTGCCGAAGCAGATAACGGTTCGCCCCTGCATCATAAAACGCTTGATATGACTCCCTCGGACGCTCCCCAATCGAAAGCGTCACGGCACAGTCCGGATGCGACGCCTTCAAATTTTTTACAATTTCAACGATTTTTTCATCCGTAAAATACGGATCCTCGCCTCCCTGAAGAACAAATGTCCGAAACCCGAGCGCATACCCTTCTTCGGCGCACGCATATATATCTTCCATACTCAGCCGGTATCGCTCAACATGCTGATTTGAAGCCCGCAAGCCGCAGTAATAACAATTATTCTTGCAATAATTGGTAAACTCTATCAACCCGCGTGTATATACATCCGTGCCATAATATTCTCGCCGACGCTTGTCCGCATATTCAAACAGCTTTGCGCCGTCTGGCATTGCAATGAGCTGTTTCAGTTCATCGTCCGGCAAATCGCGTGTCTCGTACAGCCGAACGATGGACGCCAAATTCTTTGTTTGAACGGCAAGTTGCCGCAAATCCGATATTTCAGGCATTCAAGCAGCCCCTATTTTCCTTCCCACGCTTCCCACGCCGTGAGCTGTGGTTTGATATCCAGGGACGGGACTTTGACAGCTTTATTGCCGGGCAACGTATAGTTAGCATCCAAGTCGGATCGTAGCC
>JAZODZ010000166.1:0-2063 GCA_045597285.1 Myxococcota bacterium | reverse complement strand
GCACCGCATCCCGAGGGATTTCGCCATGCTTCTGAATTGATTGCGGCGATTCGCGATCACTTTGGCTCGGCGTTTTCGATATCGGCGGCCGGCTATCCCGAAGGGCATCGCGAGGACGGGATTGCGCCCGATCCGGCTTTCGTCCACACTGCGCATTACGAAACACAGCTCGATCACCTGAAAGAAAAAATCGACGCCGGAGCAGATTTCATCGTGACGCAGCTGTGCTTCGATTTGGATCGCCTCTGTCGTTATCGCGATGACTGTGCGCAACACGGCATTTTCTGCCCTATTATCCCCGGGATTTTACCGATACACAGCCGACAGACCTGGGAAAAGATTGCGACTTTTTCGGCCTCGATTCCGGAAAACATTAAACGGCGTTATGCCAATGTTCCGGCCAATGATAGCGAGGCACTTGCGTCGTTTGCCATCGCCCTCCTCCATGAACAAATCGATTTCCTGCACGCGCATGGATTCTTTGCCGTTCACCTGTACACGCTGAACCACGAAAAGCTCATATCGAGGGCATTGGGTGTGAATTAGGCTTATTGCGGGTGAAATCTCACATAAACCCGCGTTTTTTTGCTTCTGCCAACAGATAATGCATTGGCCAATCAAAAAAGTAAGGCTTGTCTTCGAATAGCATTTCAGCCACGAGTTTTTTGCGCCAAGGCCCACAAACAGGCATCTTGTGGGTCGATTGATATATAATTCTGTCAGTCTTGCATCCACAAGCACACAAATATCTAAACGGACACGAACGACAAGGTTCCAAATCAACCGCCTGCGGTGTCGCACGCCTTCTATCGACAATCGCTTTTATCCCTTCCGATAAACTCCCTATCCTTCCCTTCAGTCTGAAGCATGAAAACACCTCGCCATCGCTTCGCACGCACAGGTATTCCGCCTCATCGCAAGGGCATCCCCTCTTTCGGTACGTCACTGGTGATTGCCTGAGTGGCTCTATGCTCGTTCCGCCTTCAAATACGAGATCGTCTAGCATGATTTCTTCATCATCGGACGACGCAAATACGTGCTTTCCTTTTTCTCGCCCGCCGAGATACATTTTGGCAAACAAAAGTATATCTTCATGTGGCACAGCTCGAATAAAATCAGGAAACGCCGCGACATTTGCCTTGGAATCCGGCGCACTCAATGGAATGTCCAAATGGGGCAAGGCATCGGCTTTATCCAGCTTGCGTATGACCTCTATGGCATCGTCATAACAGTCCTTGCCCGAAAGGCGGTTGCACGCTTTCCTGTCGATTGCGGAAATGCTCATGCGCAGATGATGACCGGCATGAACAAACTTTACAATCTTTTCGAACAAATCATCATTATCTTTAATCAATATCAAATTACTGAGCAGACCGACGGGTTTAACGGATTTGCTTGCGGCATATTCAATGGCATCAAACACCCACGGGACGAGTAGGGGTTCACCGCCAGTAAATGAAATTCGTATATTTGGATAAATAGCAACGGTTTCATCGATAGCTCGCTTGACATCGTCGAGCGTAATCTCGTTCTGACGTGCCTTGCCTGCCTTGACGGCACAATAGATACAATGCAGGTTGCAGGCACGCGTCACCTGAAACTGAAGCAACGGAGATTCATGCCTGAATGGCCTTGCCGGATCGAAAAATCCATGCGCATTCAGGCGATCGCAAACTGCCTTTGGCAATCCCTGTAAATCGATATCATTAGGTGCGTCGATATTATTTTTAACAGCTTCAATTTCATCCGGATAGATGGCGCAATATACGCCATGCGAGGGTGACACGAGTAGCGCACCTTTTTGCGTCGGAATGATTGTACAATCACAGGGAAGGGCTGGCATGGGTAAAGACTGGGATGATAATTGTTAAAGAAGTTGAGACGATACAAACGAATTTAACTGCATTACGATTCAAAATCCATGAGGAAGCTATTGTTCTGGTCATAATTAATGAGAATACTCTCCCCCTCTCCGTTGGAGCTGAGGAAGGGACATTTTGTTGTATGTGTTTTTGGGGAATCCCCTACGGGGATGGTTATGGTTGAATGACCTGATCCCCCGG
>JAZODZ010000165.1:0-5647 GCA_045597285.1 Myxococcota bacterium | reverse complement strand
TGTCGATGAACCGCTGCGCAGAACTGTGGTTCATGTCGCCGCAAAGCACGCCCAGAACATACGCAAACGCGGCGCTTGCCGTAAACTCATCCGATCCAATAATCATCGGATTGCCATGCTGGGCGTAATATGCCGCCTTGAAAAGCTCCAATATTGACGCCGTTGTATATGGCAAAAATTCAATACTCATTGCCGCACCTATAACAAATGAACGATATACTGCTCATGCCTGACCGTGTTTTCACGCCTGATATATCCCTCCGACAGGCTCATCGAGACCTGCACGGCCGACGCAACATCAACCGCATCGACGCTGAACGAAAACGAAACGTCACGGACGCACCACAGCCCCATGTCCTGTCCCGCCCACGTCAGCTCGCCGACAACACCGCACAGTATTTCATATTTCTGCACTTCATCGAAAATGTTTGCCCGATAAACAGTAATGTTCACGGTCGCCGTCTGCGCCTGGTTGCGCTTCCTGCGCGTCAGCCCCTGCGGCTGTTTCGACGCGTCATTGCCATAGCGCGTGTCGATCGCCATCCCGCTGCCAACCGACATTGACATTTCGCCAATGAACTCGAACCGCTGCCCGTCTTTCGTTTCAATCCCGTATTTCATGTTTGCCCTGCCTTTGCGCACGCTATTTCATACGCGTGCGTGCTCGCCTATTTCATACGGCTCGCCTTCCATCATGAAACTGGCACGGGAATCGGCGTCGATGTCGGCGTGCCCGGCACAGAACTCGTGTGCGTGTGCGCCGCAAGCGACGAAACACATGCCGGCTGCATGATGTACCGTGGATGGCCATGCGCATCCGGATCGCTTCCGCTGCCGTCATCGACCCATTCCGGATTCGGCAGTTGAACTGCGGCCATCATGACGCGGCAGTCTGCCGCCGTGACATTGCCCGAAACTGTCGAATCCCCCGACACGCTCCCATTGCCACCGATGGACGCATCGCCACCGACAGCCGCATTCCCGCTCACCGACAAATTCTGTCTGAACTGCACATCCGCATCCATGAAATAACCATAATCCGCATCATCGATGCCGCAGAATGCCGCGCCTTTTCCCGTCGCATTGTCGATAAATCCCACAACGACAGATCCCTCGGCAATCCCGCACTGGTTTGGCCGAAGATAAGGCGGCAGATATAACGTCCCCTCGATACTGCTGTTCATACACGAAACGACATCGGCGATCCGTTCCGCGCCCGCGCTGTCCTTGTCAGACAGTGATGTCACTTTCCACAATCCGAACATGGCTCACCTCAAATAACGGCACTCATAGCGTGCAATATTGTTCACCCAGTCGCATTGATAGAAATCGACCAGGCAGTTGATCTTCTCGCCATCTTTCTCGACATAAACCTGTGAATGATGCCCGATTTCCCTGTCAATCGCGCCCTCAATGGCGATGTATGTCCCGTCATACCTTTTGCGTTCTAACAGACGCTCACAGAACGCGCTTTCAGGCGACGAAAAGCACGAATTGACCTCCACGTGCTCTCCGTTTCCCGATCCCGCCTCAAATTCGTGCAGGCCGTCTTTCCAGATAATCTTTGATATGCGTTCGTTCGTCTCATCATCGATGATGTCGCCGTCAATCGCTTTCTGGCCATCGATGGCATCGGGAAGCCATGCAACCGTGATTCTGTTTCCATTCAGACTGGCGACAAATCCCGTGCAATCCTGCAACGCCTCGATGGCTGCCATCGGCGTGGCCGTTGTCAGGAAATAATCGACTTTTCCCGAAATCTTTACGACATGGTTTTCAGAACCGCACTTTTTCAGCAGCACATCGATGATTTCCGAAATATCCTTGTTGCGGAATGTCATTGTCACGGCCTGCGCCGATCCTTCGGGAAGGATCGAACCCGTCATCGACAGGATGTTGTCGTTCAGCGATGCCGAAATGATGTTGTATGCGGTCATCCCAGACGGAAGATCGATCTCAATCGTGCCGCTCTTTTCGATTACATCCTCAATGAAGCCTTTTCTCGATGCCGTCTGCACATCCTCGCCAAGCACGCATTCGACCTGGCATTCATTCGGCGATGTGACGAGCCCCGATATCTGGTTGCCGTCCTGCAATATCAGCTTCTTTCCGTTGCACCGAATCGAAACGACAGGAATTTCCGTCTCCGGGTCAAATTCGAGCGCACGGTTGCGGCAGACTTTCTTTGTGCACGCCACGCCGCTCAATACCAGGTCGCACGCATACACGCTGATGCCGTTCACGGAATCGGCTGTATATGTCGTATTGACGTTCGTCAGCGCGAACTGCAATTCTGGATACAGCGGATAGCCGCCGACCGTCACACCTCCGGATGGATTGTCCTTGTCCGCAATGAGCGAGCGTATTTGCATGACCTGTTCGTCAAAGTTTAGGCCGAAGGCCATGCACGCCGCGCGTGTCACCTGAATCTGCACCGACATTTCGGCCGCCTCAAATCCGCGTGTCGAAACATACCCGCCTGTATGCTCGATGACCTTCGCCCGTTTCGCGTACGAAAGACCGGTCACGAAACAAAGCGGAATCTGAACGTCAGCCCATGACAGATACTGCATTTCAGTCCTCCCACGGTGCCCGGATGATCGTCGGTTCGACGACCGCCGCATCTGGAATCACAACCTGCTCGCCACCTGTAAAAATCACGACATCGCTATACGCATAGCTGTTCGCCTCCCTGATTGCATCGCACTGAAACTCGTCGCCGGTGTACCTGTACGCAATCGAATCCCATGTGTCGCCGTCCGCCGCAATCACTGTCCTCATAACCTGCCTCCCCGTGCCGTGATAAACGCGTTCTGCACCGTCGCTCGCCTGAAATCACGCGACTTCACAGCCTGGCTTAATGACAATGCCGTCGTCTCGCTGCCGCCCATATTGAACGTCTGCGACACGTTCTGAATGATGTTTCCCGCCCTCGATGACCGCGAATAATCCAGCGGCAGGATCATCTCCGGCTGAAATGCCCGCTCGCCCACTATCGACGGCCCTATCGCAATCCCTCCGTTTGCTTTTTCATCTAACACACCTTTATCCTTAAGCCACGATGACAACCCATCGATGACTTCTCCAAGTGGCGAGAGAATAACCCGGTCCAATGTTTCAAGAACTTTCAGCAATATCGGCATAACAACCTTGAACAAATCACCCATTCCCTTTGCCAGCTTTCGCACTCCATCGCCTTCGAGCACTTTTGCCAATGCCTCGACCAATGGAATCGCTGCCGGAATCAGCGTCATTAACAGCTTGTTCTTCTGCTCCTCCATGCGCCGCATATTCATTGCTGTGTTTTCGGCATCCGTCTTGTTTAGCACATCCGAAGAATTGGCATTGGATATCTCGTCCGTCAGCGCATCCCAGTTAAAACCGCGCATCGTGTTCTGAACCTGTGATTTGTTGCGAATGCCCTCCGCCGATGCCGACCAGTCAAATTCCCTGGCAAATCCAAATACGCTTTTTCCGGATGTGCGCTGCTTGCGAAGGAATGAATCAAACGCCTTGTCGAGTTCTTCATCGCTTTCAAACGCGCCGCTGTTCTGCATGGCCAAATACACGGCCTGATAATCCGAAACGGCACCGCCAGACAGGTTGATCGCTTTCGTGTTCGCAAATTTCTGCACAGAACTGGCAATTTGATCATCCGATGCGCCGGATGCCTTCTGAATTGCTTTCAGCTTCGCCGCATACTGCTTATACCCTTCCACCCCGCCGCTGTTTGTGCCGGATTCGGACGCAAAAGCGAGCGACATCCCGGGATAACGAAGTTCGATTTCAGCCGCACCGAGCAGATCGTATTTCGACATATTTTTGATATTGCCAAGTGTGCCCTGTACGCGATTTATCGCATCGACAATGGCCGGGTAATCCGCACCAGTCCTGATATAAAGTTCGTTCAGAATATCCCGTGCTTCTTTCTGTGAATACCCCTTCACGCGGTTGGCTAAGCGCTCTTTTTCAACATCCTGATTGGCGGCATTCGATGCCGCCGCCAGCCCTTGCCCAAGGATGCCAACGCCAGCTTTTGCAATACCGGATGCCGTGCGCACCGCACCGCCTATTGTCCTTCCCACACCACCAATCAAGCCAGCCACGTTATATGCATTTTGAAGTCTGCCGCTTTTTAATGTTTTTTCCTGTTCCTTTGCCACCGCTTTCACGGCCTGCCCCAATTTTTTTTCCTGGCGCTCTTCTGTCTCAAGGAGTTTGATTTTTTCCTTTAACGCCTTAATTTCCTCGTTGTCATACTTGCGTTGTGTTAAAAAATATTTAATCTTTTCTTTTATTCCTTTTGATTGCGCCCTGTTCTGAACAGCCTCTATCTTTGATATATACAGTTCTTTCTGTGCCAATTGGGTTGCTGCTTTAATTTGATATCTAAGTTGTCTGTTCTTCTCAATTTGAGCTGATACGTTATCCAGTTTTCCTATTTTATCTTCTATTTCTTTCAGTTTAAACGCCAGCTCCACCTCTTCTTCTGCCGTTTTAACACGCGCCTTTTGTGCCAGCAGCTTTTCCTTTTGGGCTGTTAGCTCCGATTTTGTTTCTCTTGCGTTATCCTGAACTTCGCGCAGTTTCACATATTCAGCCTCAAGCGACGAAATGGCATTCTTTGAATGCTTTGCATAATAATCGATCACTTTTTGAGCATCCATCTGCATGTTTTTGGCCGCCATGCTCAAATCCTTAAGCATTTTTTCCACGGCCTTTGTCGCGTCACCTGAGGTTTTCGATGCCTGTACTCGTTTTATATCTTTTTCGATATCCCGAATCGAATCTTTCGCCTTATCATCACTCACGACAAGATCGATTGTAAATTTTGAAGTCTTTTCGCTCATTTTTGTTTCCCCAAAACAAAGTTGTCGCTATCATCTGATTTGCATGATGCTTTCTTAATGTTCTTTTATTTGCACGGAAGGTATGAAATGAAAAAGATAGTTGGTTATTATAGAGACACGCACACCGGCGAACTCAGACCGGAAACACGAGGCGATCAAATTTTTATTACAATCTCTTTTATTTTCTTGATAATACTGTTCACGATGCCAATTTGGATTTGGTTCATCCCAACCTAATTTTGCCCATCCCCGTTTTCATCATTCCAAAATGGAAATAAACCGCCTCAATCGGCATTTCGATGAGCCTGATTAAGTCTGTGTGGAATTCGATTGACAGTCTTCCGATGGCTCCGTAGAGACTTCGGATGTCCCCGACAGTTTTGAGTCCAAATCTAGCCAAAAAAAAGACGCTGTTTTGGCCAGCATGATCGAATCCTTCATCGAAAGGCGTGAAAAATCACTCGCCGACAATCCTTCTGTGCCCTTTATTGCCGCCAGAAATCCTGACGCAAGCTGAAACTCGAATTTGAGCTGTCTGTCGTTCAACGCTTCCATCATCGAAACAGACTGCGTGTCGCTTATCTGTGCCTCAAATTTGCAAATCTGCCGAAAATCGGCAACCGACAACTCCTCGAATTTCAGATTAAATTCAGTAATCTCCTTGCCTGATTCCAGTTTGAACGGTTTTGAAAGAATCATCTTTTCCATATCTCATTCTCCTACTGTTTAGCCGCGCATTCCCGTGCGGCTTTTTTTACTCTCACTCCCCATCGAAATGGCGAGCCGTATCGCAGATA
>JAZODZ010000164.1:0-3677 GCA_045597285.1 Myxococcota bacterium | reverse complement strand
TGCCGCCAGGAAAACCAGAGCAACGAGCTCTGTGCGGCATGGCTTCGCCGGGCCTTCGAGGTCGAGTCTGCCGAGGAGCGGGAAGCCCTGCTGTCCGATGTCGCCCGCTTCAGCGCGGAAGATCTCGACAACGCCTCCCTTGCATTCACGATCCTCTTCTCATCCGCTCTTGAATCCCATAAGGCCAAGGCACTTGCGGAAGAGCTGGAAAAACTCGCACCTCAGACGAACCGCTGGGAAGAAGTCGTCGCAGTACTTGGTTGCATCACCACGGCCCAATTCGACGAGGAAGAACGCAAGGCGGCACTTCGGAAACGAATCGGCATTTTGCTCGACAAGCTCAATGATCCAAGACGCGCCATTGAAGATTACCGCCGCCTGTTGGCAATGAACCCCGAAGACACGGAACTTCTTTCCGACATCGAGTGCCTTGCCATTGACAAGGGCCTGCACGAACAGCTGCTTGGTGTCTATGGTGAGCTTTGGGATCGCACGGATGACATCGAACTTCGTTCAGAACTTGCCGAAAAATGCTACCGCATCCAGAAACGCGATTTGTCGAGAGATTATGACGCGCTCAGCGAGCTGTTTATCGCGTGGATGCTTCAGCCCTCTGCCGCATTGCAAGACAAGCTCCTTGCCGAGACAGCCAACGATGAGGTGGCGTCGCTTTGCATCTCCATGCTCGAAGGCAACAAACGCGCTGCTGAAAAATGTCGCATCGAAGACTTCAAGGCGATTGCCGATCTTTATGAAAACCGTCTTGCCGATACCGATGGTGCCTTCTATCTCTACACGGCAGTTTTGATTTCCGATCCGAATGACGAAGAAGCCCTCAACAAGCTCTCGCTTTGGGCGGAAGCGGAAACCCGCTATGGACGATATGCCCAGACGCTGCGCATTGCAGCCTCAACAGCACATGCCAATGGCGATATCGACAGAAGCCTCGAACTCTATCGTCTGCTCGCCAATTTCTACAAGAACAAACTCAACGATCTCGAACGCAGTGTCGATGTCGAACGTACCATTCTTCATATCAATCCCAACTGCATTGAATCTCTTGAAACACTCATTGCGTGGCACGATTCGCGGCAGGAATGGCCTCAGCTTCGTTCAGAACTCAAACAGCGGATTTCGGCCGGCGGTACAAAAGAAGAAAAGATCGACCTCTGGCTCCGTATCGTTGCACTGGCTACCGAACATCTCAATGATATCGAAGGTGCATTTGATGGCTATGCCGAAATTCTTCAGCTTGATGAAAACAACCAAGCGGCACGAGATGGACTTGCTGCAATTACCGGCGCGGGCGTTGGGCCAGAAGTTGAGCTTCGTTGCCAGAAACTCGAACTCAAGCTCGCAAGCGAAGAAAAACGTCCCGAAATCATGCTCAAGATCGCCGAACTTCAGAGCGAGCAGCTTTCTCAGCCCGATGCGGCTTGCGAGACGCTTGAAAACCTGTACAAACTGACGGGCCCCTGTGGAATTGGCTATGAGCCGCTCCGCGCTGCCTACGAAAAATCCAAATCATGGTCCGGTTTGCTTCAGATAATGACAGAACACGCCGATGCCCTGATCGAAAATGATGAGATTGATGACGCGGTGGATGTTCTCCACGAAGCCCTCACCATCGTGGACGAAAAACTTAACGATGAAGCACTGAGTGCTTCAATAGTCGAGAAACTTCAAGCACTTGAACCTGACAATGAAGAAATTGTCGAACGCTATTGTGCCGGTCTGCGCAATGCAGAAAATTGGGTCAAATATGCGGAAACGACAAAGAATCTTGCAGGTGACATCCATGGCAAGAAAGTCCACAAGAGCCATCTGTTTGAGCTCGCTAGAGTCCAAGCGCTTGCCCTTAATGACTTCGATGCCGCCATCGAGACATACAAGAGCATCAACAAGGGATCGGCAGAACGGAATGCCTTGTTCGGACTGGCAAGCGTGGCTTTGAAGAAGGGCGATATCGAGCTGTATATGAGTTCACTCGAATCCGTTCTCAAGCTGGTTGATCCAGTGTGGGGTGCCATCTTCTACTGCCACCTGGCCGAAGTCAGTGATGAAAAAGAAATGACCGCGCAGGTAGCAACTTATTATCGCAATGCCCGTATGTTGGATGCCAACAATGTCGAAGCCTCTGACAGTCTGAGGAGCATTGGTCGAAGACTGAAGAACTGGCGTTCAACATCAGCCCTGCTACCGGATGAGAATGAACGCAACATGAGCTGGCCGGAACGTTCTGAAAAACTCGTTCAGATGAGCAAGAAAGCGACATCAAACGACAAAGCCCGGATTTGGCTCTGGAAAGCAATCGCTGTCAATCACGACAATATCAATGCATGGCACGAGCTTGCCAAACTCGAAGAGAAGACAGGACATCTGAAAGAGCGTTACGAAGCCTGTCTGGGCGCTTATGGTGCCGTTGAACGTACGACGCTTCCCGGTCCGTCTGTCGCGCTTCAAAATGCGAAGCTCATGTATGAAGTATCCCTGGCAGCATCTGCATGTGGAAACGATGTCAAAGGCGAAGCGCTCCTTCGCAAGGCTTATTCCATGGCACCGACGTATGCACCGGTTGCCATTGCCATCGGCGACATGGAACAGGATGCAGGAAATCTCGACAAAGCCTATGCCATTTATGATGCAATCCTCAAAAATGAAAAGACCCAAATTGATGACAAGACTCGAGGCGAAGTCCTGTTTAAACGCGGCCTGATAGCCAACATTAAACACGATTATGCACAGGCTCTGGATGACCTGCGTGCAACCGTGAAGATTTCCCCGCTCCACTACGATGCGCTCATGACGATATCGAAGACCTATTCAGAAATGAAACAGCCATTGCTCGCCCTGGCCTGTCTGCAACAGAGTCTTCTCGTCACACCGGATCATACAAAACGCCGCGGAAATACCTATTACGACATGGGTAAACTCTGGGCCGATGTCTTCAATGATTCGGAAGAGGCCGGCATCTACTACGAAGGTGCTCTTAAGAACGGTGCCTCGAATGTTGACCTTATCGAACGTAGCCTTGAGATTTACAAACACGCCGGTCGGTACAAGGATGCCCTTGAACTCGTCGACACACTCACCAAGACGACATCCAATCCTACCATTCTTGCAAGCCTCTGGTGTACACGCGGCGAATTGTCCGAATCGATTTCGACAGAACAGGCAACCGAAGCTTACGATATGGCACTGTCCTATCAGCCTGGAATGGGCCGGGCTTTCGACGGCCTCGAAAGAATGCTCGTCGTCCGCAAGGAATGGAGGCAGCTCGCCGATCTTCTCGACGGTCGCCTTGAAGGCGATATTTCCAAGGAACAAGAAGCCGCCATTCTTCTCAGACTCGCAGATTTGTATGGCAACCAGCTCAACGAGCAGAAGAAAGCTGCTGGCATTCTCTACCGTCTGCTCGAAACATCGCCTTCAGCTCAGGTTATTGAACGCCTTCTTGCCATGCCGCAGGATGACGAGACCAAGAGAAGGGCTCTTCTCGAAAAAGCCATTGTTTACTGCGAAGGCAGTTACAACTATGCCCTTGAGCTTGCCAAAGCCCATCTCAGTGCAGGCCGCGAACTTCAGGCATGGGCCATCATGTCACCGCTTCGCACGCTTCTCCAGCTCGATGCCCAGACGAAAGAAACACTCAACGATCTCAAGAATAAGTTTGAGAA
>JAZODZ010000163.1:0-3658 GCA_045597285.1 Myxococcota bacterium | reverse complement strand
TTATATGGCTTCATGAAGCCTAGCGCCACAAGAATCTGATCTCTTGTATAATTACAATGGACATCCACTGGAAAATCATAATCCACCTGGACTGGTTCACCGATGAAGTCTAGTTTATCTTGTTTATATTTAGGGCTTGCTGAACGGATAAATTTTCCTTGTCTTTATTGGTAAATTAGGTGAAAATCAAACTCGTATATGCAGACTTTTGGGTCGATTTTGCTCAAAAAGTTTTCACCTCAAATGGGTATCGCCGATGTATCGACCTCAGTGTAAGCAAAAACTACTTTTCACGGATCCTGAAATTCAGGTCAACCTATCACTTGATCCCAACAATCGATGGGTTGTGATGTCCAAGCTTATCAATTGGTCATCTATTGAAGATGAGTATCAAAAGAATTTCAAAAGCGATAAAGGCGAAAACGCCTACAGTGCAAGAGTAGCATTTGGCACACTCGTCATCAAGGAGTATTATGATTATTCAGATCGTGAGACTGTTCAATCCATCAAAGAAAACCCGTATCTCCAGTATTTTCTAGGGTTTTCAGAATACAACTATGATTTGTCACTGCATCCGTCCCAGCTGACATATTTCCGTAAACGTTTTCCAGCAGATGCGGTATCCAAAATCAACAAACAGTTTATCCAAGCGGAGCATAAGAAAGAGAAAGACTCCAAAGACCACCCACCCAAAGACAAATTGCCGCCAGACAATCAGCTCCCCGCCGAACAGCCAGATTCAAATGACAACGCTGCATACGGTGATGAGGCTTCAGATTCGAGCTGCAATCGTGGCACGATTATATTGGATGCAACCTGCTATCCAGCAGACATCCAGTTTCCGACCGATGTGCGCCTTGTTCACGAAGCAAGACTAAAATCGGAAGCCATCATTGATTATCTTCAAACTGGCTATACAGGTGAAAAACCGAGAACGTATCGAGAACGTGCTAATAGAGAATATAAGCGTTATGCCCGCAACAGACGTCCGAGTAATAAACTCAGACGTAGTACTTTACGTCGTCAGTTAGGTTGTCTTGAGAGAAATCTCAAGAATATTGAAAAAATGCGCGAGGCCTCCAAAACTCAATTATCGGAGCGTCAGATATCGGATCTCGAAACCATAACCAAGCTGTATCATCAGCAAATGGAAATGTGGACGACGCAAGACGAGCCGATACGTCCAGTTCATAGTGATGCTCATGGCTCAGATACTTGGGTTGAAGAGCCTTCGTGAAATTGAGCAGGCTCAGAAGAGCAAGCAGAAAAGGCTTTACCATCTCGGCGTTAAGTCGCCCGTCAGTCGATCTGCCCTTTCTCGTATGAATGATGAACGGAGTGCAGATTTTTTTAAGGATGTCTTCCAGCAGATGTTGCAGTCATGTAAGGAACTCGCACCAGGCTCACAATTCAAACTGCCCGGGGTAAACAGCCTGATTCTGATGGATGCAACAACCATTCAGCTGTGTCTTGACGTCTTCCCATGGGCAATTTACACGCAGACCAAAGGCGCTCTCAAGCTTCATTTTGGCCTCAATGACAATGGCTATCTGCCCGACTTCATGGTTGCCACTACAGGCAAAGAGCATGAGATTAATGTTGCTAAATCTCTCGATTACCAACCTGGTAGCATGATTTGCATGGATCGTGGTTATACTGACTATGACTGGTGGGAAGAACTCACACGGAAAGGCGTTTATTTCGTGACACGCCTCAAATCCAATGCCGTTTATGACGAAATTAGACGGAGAGCGGGAAGACGATCAAAAAACATCGTGGATGATGAAACAATCAAACTGAAAGGGAATCAAACACCATTTCGGCTGATTCATTATATATCTCCAGAAGACCAGCATGAATATCATTTCATTACAAATGCAATGCATTTATCTGCACAAACTATCGCGGATATTTATAAAGAACGATGGCAGATTGAGCTATTTTTTAAATGGGTTAAGCAGAATCTAAAAATCAAAGCATTCCTTGGTACATCGGCAAATGCGGTTATGACTCAGGTGTGGGTCGCGCTTTGTTTATATCTGATTTTAGCCTTCATTCGATTTATATCCAAAACAGTTCATTCAATGTGTGAAATTTTGAATTGGATACGTATTAATTTGTTCTCAAACGAAATTCTCGACGATTATCTCGCACCAAAGATGACGGAACCCATTGCGAATCCTCAGCTTACGCTATTTTGAAAAGTTGTGGGACAGCAATGAATGAAAGGTATTCTAATCATAAATACAATTAAAAATGCAACCAGGGCCAATCCCCACAAGTCTGAGCCGAAACGCGGGGCGTATCGGCGCGATTTGCAGAGACGTGAGAGCCACACGTCTCTCAAATGCGCCGATAGCCCGCGCCCATCAAAAAAAATATAATTAATTATAATTCTTGTGAGCCTGGTTGATGAACGAAAGTACTTCATCGGCAACGCGATCCGGACAGTCAATTTCCATCAGGTGTTTTTCGCCATGAATGATTGTAAAATGGCAGCCTTTCACGATTTGCCATATATACATATTGCTGTCGTAGAAGTCGTAAAAGAGCGGATCGTCAGATCCAAACAGGAAGCCCACGGGAATATTAGTAGTTTTTAAATTATTCTCGCATTCTTCAATGCTGTCCCAGATTTTTTCCGGCGATGCGGCGTATGTATTAATAGCCCAGAAATTCGCCTTGTCCGCTTCCGAAAACACATTGGCTTCTTCCATTTTCTTGGGCAGCCCGGTTTCAACGTTCCGAATCGCCGATGCCATCATTGCCTTGAGATCTGACTGTAATTCGAACCATTTGTTGCTGTTCTGGCCTTTGAGATGAGGGGCGAGGAAGAAGCAGCTGAAGTCTTCGAGCATTTCGGGGTGGTTTCTAAAGAGGTACCAGCCCGGGACAGAACCGTGGCACTTGCCGAAATAATGGAATTTTTGAATCCCCATTTTAACGGCGAAATCGTAAATATCCTTGCCCCACTGACGTCCCCAGTGCGTACGGCCGTCCGCGGCAAGCTGATCCGTCGGCCCGGAAAAGCGCATCACGACACCATATACGTGATAATGTTTGGCAAGGTGTTCGACCATGGGCATGAATGTGATAAAGAAAAATCCGCCCATGATGATGACTTCCTTATTCTCTTCGCCTTTTTCGCAGTAGGTGATTTCTGCACCGTTGTCGAGGATAATGCTCTTGGCCTGGCCCTTGATTTTCTGCGTCTCCATGATTTTTGCTCCCTTGTTTGTGCGGCATGCGCGTTACTGTTGACGAATCCGACACGATGTTGTATCGGTTTCGGCGTGAACATACCGATTCGTTGTCAATGATGGAACAACACATGGAGGGTCAAATGTCGGGAAATCGAATAAAAAATCAACCGCATCAGTCACCCGCTCGCCAGGCGCTCATCGAAGCATTCTGTTTGTTATACCGTGACAAACCCATGGAACAGATATCGATTCGGGAACTAACGGCCAGGGCTGGATATCACCGCTGCACGTTCTATCAGTATTTTGATAACCTTGAAGAAGTCAGGGATGCTGCTGAATTATTTTTTTTAGAGATACTTATAGAAAAGAGAAAAAAAATATCTGTGAATGATGACAACTTTTTGAGTACAATTCTATCGATTTATAATGATTATCCGATATATATGAACGCATTG
>JAZODZ010000162.1:0-4008 GCA_045597285.1 Myxococcota bacterium | reverse complement strand
GATGTAGCGCATGAAACCGGGAACGGCGACGGCGGCGAGGATACCGATGATGGCAACGACGATCATCAACTCGATGAGGGTAAACCCTTTATCCATTCTCTTCATAAATTTTCTCCTGCACTGATTGTGCGAAATTGCGGCAAATTTCCGCATCAGGTTTTCCATGATCCCTTTCAGAATCACACTCTTTAGGCTCATTGCTGAACCTGTCTGCACGGTATATCGCCAGAATTATGCCATGTCAAATTTTCATTCATTTATCCAGTTCTGACAATGTTTTCCGTTTTTTAGCTGTTAAAAAACTGCATAAATTGGCATTCCATGGAGGGGCAGGTTTGAGTTTGTGACAAAAAATGTCAGTCATCAGCTGTTGTTTTTTGTCACCTCGCCGATTCAGCCCTGGTTTGAAAATTTGCACTTTGAGGTAAATATGCTACATGTCGTTTTGCTGGTGTATATCTCCTACTCTTTGCTCACAAATCTTAAATTCCATGGCCAATATTCAATCTTATCCCGGTATCTCGTGTCTCTATTTTTATCCCTATAGGGATGGGCGAAGACGCTACTTTGTCAAAGTGCAATGCAACAACAAGGTGATGCATAAGGATCTGGAGCTTTCTGATAAACCAACTTTCAAGCAGTTGCAAACCGCAACCAGGATTGCAATCAGTACATTAAAATGTCGTCATCAATCGGGGCATTCGTTCGAAGCATGGATTCAGAATTACATCGAGGTCCATTGTCTAAGCCCTAAAACCGCCAAAGCATACCGCTCCATCTTGTCTCATTTCTCCCTTAACGATGAGCAGAATTCTGAAGTGCTTAGAAATGTTATTCTAAGAGGAAAGAATTGCTGTCAAATCATTCGAACGGTCAATTGCTTTTTTAAATGGCTCATTCAGAACCAGGTTCAGATTTTAAATCCTGCTGCAAACATAAGGATGCCTCAGAGCCTGCCGCGTTCGCGCACATTAACTCGACAGGAAATCCGCAAGTTGTACCAGGAACTTGAGGAATCTGACCTGAACTTGCAGGTATTTGTGCGACTATTGCTCGAAACAGGCGCTCGTGTGAGCAGTATTTCGGCACTCAAAGTTGGCGATCTCAAGTCAAACGGGCTTTGCCTAAAGAACATCAAAACACGTCGCAACTACCGCTTGAAAACATTGTTATCACCTTCTACGCGTGCATTATGTGAAACTCTCGTTAACGGCAAGCCTCCTTCGGCAGATTTCTTTTCGACATGCCCACAAACCCTCATATATCGCGTTAGACGTCTGCTTGATCGTTTATTTAATCAGTCACCCAGCGAAGAACGCATTGTCATTCACTCACTGCGACATACAGCTGCCACGGTAGCCCTCCAAAGCGGTATCCCGCTTGAGACGGTGAGTTGCATGCTCGATCACGCCAACATCAACACGACCTATTGCATCTATGCAAAACTGAGTCAAAAGCAACTCAATCAAGGGTTCTCAACATTATTTTCGACTTTGCATGACAACAATGACGATTCTGGACATAGATAATGTTCCCATCGTCCTCCTCGACATTTATATAGAGGGGGTTCCCACAAAGCACGGTGTACGCAAAGTCGTGAGACAACGAAGCCCGTTAGTGCTTCAATGTTTGTAGCCCCCGGTTGGCGCAAAGCACCTACCCCGGGGATACTCGCCAAAAGCTTTTTGCACAATCAAAGGACTTTGCGTAAGCCGTGGCCAATACATAATCCTTTGGATAAAGGTTTTACCCTCATCGAGTTGATGATCGTCGTTGCCATCATCGGTATCCTCGCCGCCGTCGCCGTTCCCGGTTTCATGCGCTACATCAAAGACTCCAAAACGGCTGAAGCCAAAGACAACCTGAAAGCCATCACCGACGGTGCCCTCGCTTTCTTCGAAACCGACCACGTCTATGATTCCACCGGCATGGTGACCGCCGCTCGTCTGTATCCAGGCCAGAATCAGCTCAATTCGGCTTGGGAGGCAGCCGCTAAGACAACAATCGGTACTGAACCCAGTGGCACGACTATCGGTATTAAAAATGATCCGACCTCGGAAACAACCCAGAATGCTTTGAAAGCGGCACCATGGCAGTTGCTGAAATTCCAGGTCAACAAACCTTATTACTATCAGTATCTGTATATTTCAACGGGTACCCAGGGTGCCGGTAATTCCACGTTTAACGCAGGTGCCCAGGCTAGCTTATCAGAATCACGCGACTCCAAGTATTATATTGCTGGGCAAAGCGATGGCAAAGCCGGCAACATTCTTGAATGCGATGAATCGACAAATGGTTCGCTTTTGACAGATACTGTTACATGTCCAGCTGGAACGTAATTTAAATGAGTTTTAACGACCGCCTTCGGGCGGTCATTTTTTATAATCATATTTATAATCATAAAAGATGAATTCAATACAATCTAAAATCGGTTTTACCCTAATCGAACTCATGATTGTCGTTGCGATCATTGGTGTGCTTGCCGCGGTGGCAATTCCAGGATTTAACAAATATATCCGCGAAAGCAAACAATCGGAAGCGACGGGTATGTTGCGCTCATTATCCGATGGAGCCAGTTTGTATTACAACACTGAACACGTCTTTGACACGGCGGGAATGATAATACTCAAAGACTTTTTTCCCGGCTGTGAGCCGGCGGGTGCAACGGCCCCCGCAGTTTGTTCTAATGTCACCAATTATACCGGGACTCGCCTCATCGCCCAGCGAATTTCTCCCGAAGATCCGGCACTCATCAAAAATGACGTTCCATGGAACAAATTGAATGTCTCGATCAACAGGCCGTTCTTTTATATTTTGACTTATACCTCCGATCCAACCCGTGGCACATCATCGTTCGAAGCCCATGCCGTTGCCTCACTCGAAGCTGAAGATGATTCCGAAATGATGATTACTGGCAGGTGTGCCGACGGTCAGATGGTGATCGGTAATATCATGGTTCTGAAGGACGGTGGCGAAACCGAATAATCGCATCGCGATGAAGATGCACAATTAATCGACCAAAATATATTGAAGAAATGCCTATTCCCCGATGGTTATTGCAACCAGGGAATAGCTCTCAGGTGCTTTGATTTTTCTATGCGATTGTTCTTTTATATTCTTCCAGCAGATAATCATATTTCCCAATATTCATATTCCAAATTGTTTCGAGACGTTTTCCGTCGAACAGATCACCACTAATAATGAGCAACATTTTATCGTAGTATTCGTGTAGTGAGGGATCCACAATTTGGTTTTTACCCGTTCTAACAGTCTCAACATACCCTTCCGGAATGATGCGCAAGTTGTGACCGATTCGCCAGCGTTTTGTATCTATACACGGCACACGTGTGAGCAACGGATCCATGAGTGCACACTGATCAGTCAGATACATATCCGCTACATCAGCCATAAAATATACGACAAATCCATGCACTAAATATTTGGGAACAATGACCCCCATGTATTCGTAGCCTGGATCAAGAAATCCCTTGTCGCCGTTTTTCCATGCCTGCTCAATCTCTGTAAACAAGTCTTGTCTAAAGATTCGCCGCCTGTCCGGCTCGTTCGAAAATCGCATCTTGAGCATGTCAATTGTACCATGACCAACGCTGACATAATAGGCTTTTTCATCAGAAATACCCGACTGGGGAGAAGAAAAGTTATCTTCAGCAATCGGCTTTAGTATCGGTAACAAAACGAGACTCAGGCACGTGCCATAAGCTGCCAGTTTGCCAGGGCGCAGTTTCTGAAGCCATCCAAAACGCGCTTCTTCGCTGTTTTTGCCAATAACGAACTGTTGTTCCGAAAGCAATGCACACGCACCACACAGCGCCAGAAAGAAACTCAGCGTCAGATGTCTACCTGCCATGAAATCGCCACCGATTCGCACTGTATATATGGTATATAGGGCAAGACCGGAAAATAATAATGCCCCTTTTTTGCTTCGATAATGTATCAATAATAGTAAAAATATACTCGGAATGATGATAAGAAAACAGTCGAATAAAT
>JAZODZ010000161.1:0-5076 GCA_045597285.1 Myxococcota bacterium | reverse complement strand
GCACGGCTATGGCCTTGAAGGCCATACGCCGTGCCCTATTTTCCAGCCTTCTTGCGGCATTCTGCCACCGCCCCTGCGGCTTCCACGCACGCCTGACACGTCCCGGATTTCGCATTCCCCTCGTCCTTGCAGAAATCGTTGCAAAGGTGCGATGCGGCTGCCCGCTGGTACCAGAAGCACGCCCGGGGCTCGTTTTTCGTCACATACGTCCCGGATTTATAGTAGTTGCCCAAAATGACCTGCCCCGTAATGTCATTATGCGATGCCGCATAGAAAACATACGAGAACGCCTTCGCCGGATCGGGGGCAATCGTCAGGCGGCTGTTGCCGGTATAAATCGTTGCCAGCTGCAATGCCGTCGCAAACCCGACATAAGGCTCGTCCTGCGCGTAATCCGCCCCGTCTTCCAAGGCCAGGAGATAACAGTTCAATATCGACTGGCTGATGTGGCTCCGCTGATTCAGCGAGTAATTCTTTTCGTAATCGAACTCCTCGACCTGTGCATACGTCGCCTGATCGTATGCCCTGTCGCACGCATCGCGTGATGGAATGGCATCGATAAACCGATCGATGCACTCGATGGCATAATCCCGTGCTTTCAGCGTCGATTCTGCCGAATCTTCATTCGCCCCGATGGCCAGCAGCATCCCGCAGGCTTCGTCGTATCCGCCGGCCTTGTGCGCCGTCTCCACGATCACCATCTTCGGTTCGCCCTGAGCGGCCAGATCGGCTTTGATTTGGTCAAACTGCGCCTGCGTCATGGTCACGACGCCCATCTCATTCGCTTCCTGTAGCGTGTCGGAGAATGTCACGATGGCATACAGATTCGCCAAAAACAGCCAGGCTTCTTCCGAACCATTGGCGGCAGCTTTTTTCAGAAGTTCATACCCTTTGTCCCAGTCCGGTTTTCCGTTCTGCAGGCCGCCATTTTCGCCCAGCAGGGAAACGCCGAGCGTAAACTGGGCACGGGCATAACCGAGCTCGGCAGAACGCTTCAGCAGTTCCTGTGATTTGGCCATCGATGAAGCCGGCCCCATTTCGAGGAGTTTTGCCCAGTCGTACATGGCTTTGGGTTCCTGCTTCACAATCTTCGGTTCGTACATCTTGGCAAGGCGTTCCAATGCCATTTCACTCATATCAAAACTGGGATTTTTCACGAGGTACTCGAGCGTCTTTTCGTGGTTCAGTTCGGCGGCCATCTTGAAAAATTGTTTGGCGTTCTCTTTTGCCTGCGGATTAAACGCGGCATTGGAATACTCCGTCAGTCCTCGCGCCATCATCACGTCCGGGTCTTTGAAATCGCGAATCGACATCAGGTAGCCGATTGCAACGCGATACATCGGATCGGTATGGGGGCGCTTGTACACGATCGAGACAAACGATTCCTTGGCACTGTCGTCGCCTTTGTCGGCCCGTTCCTTCAAGGGTTTGAGCTCTTCGTTCTTCACCGCATCCGATGTCGAGGCAAAAGACGCCATGACATCCGCTTCGAGTTTTTCGTAATCGAGTTTCTGTATCTGTTCGATGGAAACCGGCCGAAATGCCAGCGGTTTTCGGAGCGGCTTGACTGCCACGGTTTCCGATTCAGCCTGATTCTCCGCAACGGCGGCGGCTTTTGCGACATCCGTGACATCGCTCGTGACCTTGTTTTCTGCGACATTCCCGGCGTTTTCGACAGCTGCAACGGATTCTTGATTGGCGAGCGGTGTGTCGGATGTTTCTTTTTTATGACAGCCCGTCACGAGCGTCAGAAACATGATGGAGGCCAAAATGCAAAGCCGACGCGTATGCCAATAGCGTCGGCGCTGCGGCGTATGCAATAGCCGCAGCCTGGGCGGCGTATGTAAATAGCCGCCCGTAAAAAAGAACAATGCAGACAATAATAATCGGATAGGTTTTCTCATTGATAATGCTCTGGTATAATAAAGGATTGCGGATTCGCAAACGACTTCCGTGCCACCTTTTAATCTGTTCTTTGTGCGTATTACAATCAAAAGAGTGAGAATTTCCAATACATTCAAGTACAAACACAATCGGGTGAGAAATCTTTGGACAATTCGCCATTATCCTACTAAAATGGTGGGTTGATGGCTTGTGAGAGAAAGTCTGTTTTCTCACGGAGCATGAAGGAATTGCATCATGAAACGCATTACTAAACTCGTTGCAGCGATTGGCGGTACCATCGCGTCTCTCTTCACGATGGCTTGTGGAAAGCCGGTGCCGAACTATTACGGCCCTGCGCCCGTGCCTCCAACACCCGATCCGGTTGAAGAACAGGTTCTCCCGCAGGCCAACGACGATGACTACAACGAAATTTATGGACCGCCCTCGATGCTAATGGGGCAGCCAGACGAGGACGAACCGATTGTGGATGACGTTGTAGAAGAGGAACCGCCTGCCGAACCCATCGTCCGGGAACCTTTACTGCCACGAGATGATGGTTTCACTGCCGCGCCTCTTTACGGCGTTAAAATTGCACCTGTTGACGACAAGCCGTCCGCGGGCAATAATAAAGGCAAAAAAGACGTTAAGGAAGATGACGAGGCAATGAATGCCTATCGGGAAGCGACCAAGCCCAAACGGGACAACACATATGCCATATACGGCATTCCACCGGCTAATTTAGAGCTCAAATAAATCCTGTGTTTAGCGTCACTCAATATAAAGGCATAAGTATGAATCTTAAATACGTGTTATTACTTTCGATTATTCCGGCCATTCCAGCCGTTGCATTGGCGCAAGAGGCAAATCCACCCGTCAATGCGCCGCAGGCCAACGCGCAGCAGCAATCCTTAAAAGCGGCACCCAAAGTTCGTTCCCTCAATAATCTCAAAGTTCAAGGAACGGATACCGGAAAAATCGTTCTCAACCATCTACTGAATGAAAGGCCAGACGCGACTTTTGCGTTTGTCGATGAAATGAACCAGTGGTACAAGATCGAACAGAAAACGCCTATTGCGCCAGACCGCAGCGTGCCCAAATATCTCGTACACCCGGTCCTTGGTTCCGTTCACGGTTCCGATGGGCTTGCGGCATTCTATCGTGACATCGATCTCTTTAATACCGATATCGATCCAAGAATACTTGCCGAGTTTTCTGCCTATGCTCTCGGGCCGGCAAGTGTATATTCAAACGAATACGAATATAATCATAATGTCGGTGTTAAAATTTATGTCCGGCCGCCAAAGATCAAGCGCGAAAAGGATAAAATTACTTTTAGATTCAACACGCTGTGCGCTCCTCCCGGCGATGGCGGCAAAAAATTAATATTCCATACCGTAGAAGTTACACCGAATTACGAAGTCAATCACCAGTCCACCACGGAACCGATCCAGCTCGTCGAGATCAAGGGGCATCCACGTAAGCCCATCGAATCTCCTAAGATTGACAAAAAGTAACTATTCAGCGCTGGTTTATGGATGAGGCATCGCACGGCGTATCGGCTGCTGGCCGATAGCCGTGCCCCACAAAAACATCGAATGATATAATATAATAATAATTACAAATCATAGGCATTGTACCTATGATTGTTTAGCGATCTTCGCACGTGCTCGTCGACGGTTTGCAATAATTGGATTTGCAGTTGATGTCTACTTTGCACTTTTTGCCATTATCGAGTGTCGGTTTGCAGTAGCAAATATCATAATATCCGCATGGCTTGCTTTCAGTATTCTCGCAATAGCCTGATTGGCATTGTTCGGCTCTGGTACAAGACGCATCGACTTCACGTTTCTGAGCGCATTTGTAGCTTTCGCAGAACAGACCGTCGACACATTGTGCGTCATCGTCGCAACTGGCATTGAGCTGTTTTTTAGGATAACAGACTTTTCCCCAGGAGGAATCCTGGTCGCAGTACATATTGTTGCCGCATTCAGCGTCGTCGCTGCATGAGCAATAACTGCTGCTCGAATTGCAGTATCCGTTGCATGATGTCTTGCCCGATTTGCAGTTGACGCCGACCTCGCATTTGTTGGCGTTGCAGAATCCGTTGCAACAGAAATGTCCGAGTGAGCAGTCCGCATTTTCCGTGCATTCGCCGCCGACAGTCTCGACGGGGATGCATTTGTTGGAGCGGCAGACGTAATAGGCCTCGGCGCAACCGACTTTTTCGCAGTCATTCGAGCATTTGCCGTTATAGCAGAGACCGCTTTCGCACTGCGCGTTTTTGGTGCAGGCAGTGCCACTGGCTGCAGAACCGATGCCGGATGTGTTGCTCGACAGCTTTCCGCTTCCCTGGTCGGTGCATACGTCGTTCACACAGACTTTGCTTTTGCACTCGCTGTTCTTCGTGCAAGGCGAACCAAGCACGCCTTTGGTGCTTTCGCCAGTCCAGCCCTTGACACGGCAGACTTTGCCTTCAAAGCAGTTTCCGCTTTCGCACTGTTCATTCGATGTACACGCTTCGCCGTTCGGTGTTTTCTGACTCGGATCCTTCCATGTGCTTGCGCGACAGACCTTGCCTTCATAGCAGTTTCCGCTTTCGCACTGTTCATTCGAGGTACATGCCTCACCGTTCGGCGTCTTTTGACTCGGCTCTTTCCATGTGCTTGTACGGCAGATTTTGTTCACGCAGTTATTGCTGGCACACTCGCTATTCGCCGTACAGGCGTTGCCATTTTCGATTTTGCCCGTCTTGGGTTGGCAAAACCCCGAAACGCAATTGTTGCTTGCGCAGTCGTCATTATCATAACAGGCATATCCATCCTTGTTGCCTTCGTTTCCTGAGCAGGCGAATAGTGTGGCTGAAAGTAATAATCCAAAAGCAAGTTTAAATCCGTATCTCATAAGTCACCTCTCGATTTGTTCCATAAGTCTTTCAAGAAGACTGATTCTCGTGCTTACTACCATATTCATGCCAAATCTTCATATTTTTTGCATGTGCGTCACGGCTATCGCTACGCGATACGCCGCATCAGAGACGTTCCATGGAACGTCTCCACTTGATTTTTGTGCTCGCCTATGCGCCGTTGGCGCATACGGCGAACAGGCACGTGTCACGACACGTGCCTACCATGGGCATGCCTATGCGCCTGCGGCGCATACGGCGAACAGGCACGTGTCACGACACGTGCCTAC
>JAZODZ010000160.1:0-9914 GCA_045597285.1 Myxococcota bacterium | reverse complement strand
ATGACACCCGTACCACGACGAATTCTCTTTGAAAGCCCCCATTCATACAGGACGCGACGACGGTTCTGTGCAGACCCGATAATCCGCTTGATTTTGTCCATGATATCGTCGCTGACGATGACATCGGAAAGATCGATCTCCGGATCCGAAACAAAAGCGAGATTGCCAATGTTTTTCGTCACCTGAACCGCGGCGGCTTTTTCGAGGGATCGATTCGACAGCTCAATGCCGTTCTTTTCATCCTTGTCCGTCGAATAGTACGCGAGTTTTGTCGCCTTCTGAATCTGGAATGGCTGGAGAGCCATGCGCTGGCTAAGCGCCGGAACATTGACATGCTCCCTGTTGAGCAGCGGCAGCATCAGGTGCTGGTTCCAGAATGACGATGCGCTGTCCTTGAGATTGGCATTCATTTTTGTCTTGAACGTCAAATACGGATCGATGACGGGATTCGTCTTGACGGCCAAATCCGTGCAGAACGCGCACACGATGGGACGGCGGGAAAGATGGCGAGCAAACACCGCTGCAAGCCTTTCCTCGGACAGAATCGGCCCCGCTTCGCGGAATGCCACAAACGCATTCATCAAGGACGCGTCGTTGAAAAGGTATTTGAGATATTCTTCGCAGTCCGTCGGATGAATTCCCGCAAGCGGACTCGTCTGAACGATGATCAACGGCCTCTTAAATCGCGAGGCGAGGAGTTTGACGAGCGTCGTACGCCCGCTGCCCGGCAGTCCCTCGACTTGAAAAGCAAGAGACGGTATGAAATTGAGATTTTCTCGTTCGAGGTTCGGCTGCTCGTTCAAAAGCGGACGGTCGAGATAGTTTTGAACGATGTCGAACGTCTTGGCGTGATCCTCGGCAACAAAGGTATCCTCGGCGAGGTGTGGGAACACGAGTTCGGCAAACTGCGTCGATGCCACGGAAAGAGAGCGAATGCCGTAAAACAGCCTGACAATCTGCTCAGAAACGACGATTTCATACGCCAGAGGCTGCGTTGGCACCGAACCCTGGATCAGCTTGAAAAGCCCCGCACTGGCCATCACAGAGGACGGCGCAAGACGGCGCATGATATCCGCCTTTTCCTCCGCCGCCATACAGAAATAACGCATCAGACTGCCGGTGCTCATGTAGATGATCGACTGCTGATCCCACGTTCTGCGGACGGAATTCTTGAAAGTGTTGTCCATTTCATGCCCCGCCATGATCCAGAGCAGAAGCAGATCGATGTCGTCCAGATGGAAACGCTCCATGATCTCGAAATCCGGCAGCCTGACATTCCGATCGTGAGCCGCCTCGAAATCACAGGTGAGTATTTCCTGGAAACGATTCACAAAGCAAATGGACAACGGCGTATCTGCCGGCCCGCCAAAAACACCGCGGTCAATATATGGCAGCGCAAGCGCCCAGTCGGACAAAAGGGATGTAATACGGCCGGCGTGATGCGTGCAGAACAGACGATACAGCTCATTCGGTTCGTCCACTTCAAATACAAACCGTTCCAGGGGCTGTTCAAAAATTTCAAATATCGCCGCAGCCGCCAAATCGGTGCCGACATCCACGGGCTCGTCTCCGGGTTTCTCCTCTTCGGTCTGTTCCGGAATCTCGATCAGCGGCGGCACAAAATTGTACCAGTTGAGCACGAGATCATACTGCTCAAACCTGCGAATACACTCATTGAACTCGTCATGCCAGTACTCGAGATACTCGGCAAGCTCGCGCCGTTGCTGCGGTCTAACACGCTCATAAAACTCCTGTTCCATCGGAATGATGTTCATTCTGAGAACAGGCGCACGATCCTCAAAAACCGCATGAATCGTACCATTTGACTTTTCAGCGCGTTCCTGAAGCTGTTGCTGCGTGTACACTTTACCACGCGGTCTCGAAACACTCCATGACAAGCACGAAAGGTCATATTTACCGAGGAGAGGAATAGCGTTTATTCTCTGCGACTCAAGCGTTTGTGCGACAAAAGACCCCGGCCCCGTTGCCGGAGGCTCGGCATCCTCGCGCTCGACGACCGGCTGTGGCTCCACAGGCTTCACGCTCACCTTCGTGCCGCGTTTTCGCGACAGTTTCTTCGTCGGCATGAAGAATACCTCTTCCATCGGAGCGATTTCCGTCTCCGCATGAAACGGATTCGGTATCTGAACAAGCTCAGCAACAGTCTCCTCGGTTTCGGATTCGTTCACAGACGCGGTTTCGCCATCGTGATCCGTGGTTTCCAAATCACCCGTGGCATCATCTGATGATTCCTTTGGGCGTTCAGGCGTATCTTCCCCGTCCGCTTTCTTATGGGAACGCCGGCTTTTCGCGGCAGGCTTGCTTTCTTCAGCGCCTTCTTTTGCCACATCGTTCGCCAGATCCGCCTCGGAAGATTCTATCTTTGAAGCACTTTCAGCGTTTGATGTCGCGTCAATCCCCTCGGTCACATCCGTTTTCTTTCTGGAAGCCATTCTCATTCCCCTGTAGACACAAAAGAGGCGCGGGTTTTCCCGCGCCCTGATGCTAGTGATTTATGCGGATATTCTACTTCTTTCTATCTTTAATGACGAACTCGACACGGCGGTTGAGCGCACGCGCTTTCTTGGTCTTGGCAGGATCGATGGGCCTGTCGGGACCATATCCAACCGCGCTGAGCCTGTCTGCCGTCACGCCCTGACCAATGAGGTAATTGACCACGGCTTCGGCTCTCTGACGGCTGAGAACGATATTGCGTTCGTATTTCCCGGTATCGTCCGTATGGCCTTCGACCGACACGTGCTTGATGTCGGGATTTGCAAGCATCGTGGCCGCAATCTGGTTGAGCAACGAATTCGATTTCTTCTTGATCGTCGCCTTGTTGTTGTCAAAGTAAATGACGTCCTTGATTTCGATCTTGTCATCGAGGACAAAGACGAGCTGCTTGCCCTTGTCGGGACAGCCATCGTCATCCTTGATGCCGTTGATCGTCTCGGGTTCCAACGGACACTTGTCGAGGCCGCGGCAAACGTCCTTGTACAAATCGAGAAGCCCCTGTTCCGAAACCCACGGATCGCAGAATCCGTCGTGATCGTTATCCGGTTCCGGACAGCCGTCATCGTCTTCGAAGTCATCGAAGTCTTCCGATTTGTCGGGACAAACGTCGTTGCCCGTGCAGAAATACAGATCGAAGAGTCCCTTTTCTTCCACGAACGAAGCGCAAAGACCATCGGCATCCACGTCCGCATTCGGACAGCCGCTGTATTCGTTTTCACCCGGAATATCGGGACATTTGTCCGCGATCTGGCAGTTGAATTTCTCGGCATATTTCTGTTCGGTAATCCACGGATCGCACCAGCCGTCATTGTCCGAGTCGGGATTCGGGCAGCCTTCGAATGATCCCTCAAGTGTCGGACAGGCATCCGTCATGCGGCATTCAAACCTGTCCGCATATTCCTGATCCGTAATCCACTCGTCACACCAGCCGTCCTTGTCCACGTCGGGATTCGGGCAACCTTCGAATTCGTCAATGCCCGCGATCTCAGGACAGACATCCACGAGCTGACACGACCAATGCTGCTGGACTTCTTCGTTCTCGAGTTCGAGCCACTTGTCGCACCAACCGTCTTCATCGACATCGGGATTCGGACAACCCTCGAATTCTTCCACGCCCGGCGTCGTCAAGCAGACATCCTTGCGGTCATACACGCCGTCTTCATCCGTGTCTTTGTTGTTCGGCTGATATTCAAGGCCCAAAAGCACCTGATACTTGGGATTCTTCGTACCATCGCCGATACCGGCGCCAGCACCGGCCGTCACGTGCAGACCAATCGGCGTCAGCAGCTTCGTGCCGAGCAAAAATTCCGCCGCCTGGTGATGCCCCTCGGTCGCCTTCTTGCTCATCGGCGTCTCGCCAAAAATTTCGCCCTTCAAATCGAGCCAATCCGGCACGACGTGATAGTTCACGCCAAAACCGTAATTGAAGCCATGTGACGATGTGTAGTCCAGATATTCCGCCTTTTTGCGGAACGTGAACCCCGCGTTGAGCATCATCTCGACCGGCCCGATTTCGTAATCGAGTGCCACGTATGGACGTCCCCAGAACGACGCATCGCCCACGAGACCGCTCTGCTTGCCCGTCGGAATCGACAAAATGACGCCCGCACCGAGTCCGAACCCGCTGTAATCCTCGCGTTTCAGAATCGTCCCTTTCGCACGCACCTGCATGTCGCCCACAATACCGCGTTTGGGCTGTTCGACCACATAGCGCGGCACCGTCTCGAATTTGTCGTTAAACCCTTCATACGCGATAAACGGCAATCCCACGCCGACTTCGAGGAAATCAAGAACGCCCAACGACGCTGACAAATTCATCGTGACGAGATGTTCGAGTTTTGCCGTACCGTCATCTGCCATATCAAACTGGAACGGCGTGTTCTCATAATCCGTCATCAGCTTGATGTCATAATCCAGATGCTTCAGTGTTTTGGACGATTCCACGCTGAAAACGCCCTCGCTGCCCATTATCGGATAAAACTGCCTGACATCAAATCCATCGGCGTAGGCATCCGATGCTACACATAACGATAACAACGCTGCGAACATGCAGCGGCCAAGTCTCAATTTCATGGGTCTCCTCCGGAATTACCGAGATCACAACTCCCCTATCATACCCGATAATGTACCGTAATGACTAATTTTTAATCACTTTTTTTCATCCGGGCACGCCATAACAGGCGGCCTGCGCGTATGCAATAGCGCAGGCAGGCGTGCGTATGAAATAGCACGCCGCCAAAATGCGATGGAGGGCGGCTATCTGCGATACGCCGCCCGTCGCGAGCCTATTGCATACGGCTCGCGGCGCACGCTATGGCATACGCGTGCGCACTTTTTATTACCCGCACAATCCGCAGCTCTTGCAGAAAATTCCGCGGCACATCTCGTCAAACCGACGCGCAACGTCTTTCCCGTTCAGCGTCGCGGCAAGCCCGCCATGCGCCGTTTCCTTGTAGTTCGCGCTCATGTGCTCGCCCACTTCCTTCACCGCGAGCACGACCTGATCGGGCGGAACTTGGGAACGGATTCCGGCGAGCGACATATCTGCTGCCGTGATTGCAAAGTTGGAAAACATCGCATTGCGCTTGATGCAAGGCACCTCGACGAGCCCCGCGACCGGATCGCACACGAGGCCCATGCAGTTCTTTATCGTCAGAATCGCGCCGTGAACGACCTCTTCGGGGCTGCCGTCGTGAAGCTGGACGACCGCCGCCGCCGCCATCGCCGCGCCAATGCCGATTTCGGCCTGGCATCCGAGCGTCGCGCCCGCCGTCGGTATGTCGTCGTAAAAAATCATCCCGATAAACGCCGCCACCAAAAGCGCCTCGACGACTTTCCGCTCGAGTTCCTCGGGCTTGAAGCCCAGCTCGATGTGCACGTCATGCCACGCCAGAAGCACGCCCGGGATAATCCCGCACGCGCCCGCCGTCGGACACGCCACGATGCGCCCCATCTGCGCGTTCGTTTCGGCAGACGCAAGCGCGTACACCGACGCAAGCGTGTGGAACGACACGTAATTCGTGCGTTTGATGTAGTTGAGCAGCTTCGTAGAATCGCCGCCGGACAGCCCCATCGTGCTCAGGTGCGTGTTCGACAGCCCCTCGTGAACCGACTCCTTCATGATTTTCCAGAGCTCGGTCATGTTGTCGATGATCTGCTTCTCGTCCGTCCCCTGCAGCTTCGACTCGAGTTCGAGCGCGAGCGTCAGCAACGATTTCCCCGTTTCTTTCGCATATTCGAGCGCCTCGTCGAACGTGTTGAACACGAGCGTGAACTCGTCATGCGGCGCCTTCTGCGGATAAATCCGCGCGATTTTGCCAGATTTGCCCTTGATCGCCGTCTGCGAAAGATTGAGCTTTGTCGCGAGCGGAGGCGGCGCAATCCACAAATCGCGCTTGCCCGAGATATTCGGCACGAGGCGCGAATTGTTGATAAACCTCACCTCGACGATGCCGCCGCCCGTCGAAAATCCCGCCACCGTGAAATCGCCCTCATCCGTGTGCGCAATGATTTCCGCGATGTTGATGCAGTCACCCTGCTGCCGGATGTATTTGCGATCCTCTTCGGGCGTCGCCGCAAGAAACCCCTTGAACGGAATCTTTTCGCCTTTTTTGCGCCAGGGAATGCCATCCGACTGCAACACCTCGATCGCGCCCTCGCTCTTCAGGCTCGGAGAATCCGGCGGAAGCCCCTTGAGGCCCGCGCCCAGCGCGATATGCGTGCCATGCCCCGGACCCGTGTCGCGGAACGATCCGAACAGCTTGATCTCGAACGACTCGATCTTTTTGAAATGCCCGGCCTCTTCAAGCGCAATCAGAATGTTGCGCCCGAGCTGTCCAATGCGGCAAGCACCGGCCGTATGCGAGCTGCTCGGCCCGATCATCGCCGGCCCGATGATATCGAACAGCGAGTGGATTTTTAACAGCGCAACCAGATACCGGAAAACGTCGTCCTTTACGGACTGAATGATTTCAGCCTCGAGACAGTCGCGCACTTCGATTTCAAGGCTATGCCGTTCCTTGATCTTGCGCGATCCCGTCCAACCGTCAGAAGTCGACCACAAATCGAGAGAAGACGGCATTAACTGATGGCGCTGCAATATCTCGCAAATCTTGCGCAATACCGTCGTCTGCGGGGAATTGAAGACTTCGATTCGAAAAACTGTAGAAAACTCGCGGGCATCCGCATCGAACGAAATGCTCGAGGACTGCTTGCGGTTGTTCAGCGTCGTCCGACGGAATGTTCCCGTCCACGTCGGCGGATCCAAGGGATAACCCTTCTTCGCCGTCTCGTTGCGGTGATATGCCACCGCAATCGCAAATTTGCCGTTCTCGTGGCTGAACACGCGCTGAAGCGGGGAAAATTCATTGCTCGACAGAGAGCGGAGCGCCCCGGGAAGGTGGTTCAGCGACAACGCGCCGATCCACGATTCGCACGCCGCGTGATGTAGCGTGTAGGACTCATCCTCGCCAATTTCATCGTATTCGGGCTGGTTGCGAAGCAATTTCCAATGCGCCGCAATGATGTCCTGCGGGACTTCACGGACATACGTCCACGGCATTTTTGCCAGAAAATCCGCGAGCATGATTGCCTCACGCGCATCCCTCACGAGCGGATTCAGATTTTGAAAAACGCGCCGTCTGTCCGGATTCAGACGATACGATTCCACGGATTCAAGATAGCTGGCCACTTCATTCACCTCATTTACAATGCAGACGCACATGCGCCTAATACACTGTCGAATGAGTCTATCACACCTAGCACCTACACACAACTACACAAAGGACAGGTTTTAGGTGTAAAAAACTAGGCTCTGTTTAACCACTGTGGATACAAATGGCCTTGATGATGCAAATTCGGGTGAGCGCAAGCGAACCCAGTTCCCTCTCCCAAATATAGCGCGTAGCGCCATCCTTAAATTCTCCCCCTCTCCCTTTGGGAGAGCGGGGAAATGTCGCCGTCAGGCGACAGAGGGGGTGAGGTCAACTTAGAACCGATATCCGAAATAGATATCGAACATAAACCACGGTTCGATAAATCTATAGTCCCTGGAATCGTTTTTGTTAGCCAGAAGCAAAGGCACCGAAGCCTCGACACCGATGAGGATGTGTTCAGACAGGAACCAGTCAAACCGGATTTCCGGTCTCATTTCGAACAAGGTCGTTCCAAATGAATAGTCAGAGCTCGAGATATAAAACACGCCTAATCCGAACCCGAAACTGACGCGGAAACTCTCGCCATGAACATGCATCATCGGCACGACATCGAAAGCCAAGGACATCGGGAAGCCAAGCTGACCAGAAAACTCGCCATAAAGACCGAAGCTCAAGCCGTCCAGACTATCGACACCAATGTGATAACCGCCCGTCAGGCGCATATCGAAGGACGCAACCATGGCGTAACCAATGCCGATGTTTAATTCCCAGCCGGAAGCACGTATTGCCTCTTTAATGCTCTGGGCGCTTAAATCTTCAGAATATTCGCTTGTATCACGAATTGTATTCGGAGTCAGGCTGTTCTGTACCTGCGGATCATTCTGCAGGTTCGACTGATTCGTCGTCTGTTCGGAAGCAGGATTAATCGCAGTCCCAAGACAAAAAGCGCTGTTCGTTTGCGCATCAATGACGAGGCGTGTACCGACAGGACATTCCTGTGCTGAGGCCAGGGAAACAAAGAAAACGCAGGACAATAATGAAGCAATAACGATAATGAGCTGTTTCATTGTATTCCCCCCCTCTTAAAACCTATAACCGACATGAATATCTAAGCTGAACGAAGCCATCGCACCGCTATCATCTCCAGCAAGGATATAGACTGGAACATCGAAGCCAAATCCGAACAAGGCCTGATTTGTCAGGAACCAGTCAAAGGCAAGGGCCGGTTTTAACTCGAAATATCCTTTTGTGGATGGCTTATCATCCTCATAATACTCCCAATCGTCAGAATAACGCCCTTCGTCTCCATATTGGAGGAATGCCCCGAGCCCTACCGAGAACGAAAACATGAACCGACCTGCCATGGCATGAATCGTCGGAGCCACCGTAACATCCATCGAATAAAAAGGCATCATGCCGGGTCTCATATTGAGATCGAGATAAAGCCCAAAAGCAGCCGCACCTTCAGCTCCGAACTTGTATCCCACCAAAAACTTGAGATTGGCATTTAAGAACAGGCCATATCCGATACCAAGTTTCATCAATACGCCAGGTTCTTTCATCGAGGCATTGATTTTGGCGATGCGTTCTTTCTTCGGGTCGACATACGAGCGAAGCAGCATCTCCCTACTCATGTTCGAAGCAAACGGCTGGACACTGGGCTGAGCGACAGGAAATGCCGTGACAGCTGGCGCGGCGTCGGTCGCAGTGGCTGCTGGCGCAGTCTCGGTCGCCGTGACTGCTGGCGTGGTGTCAGTCGCCGCAGCCGCAGCTTGATTCTCGACAGCTTTGACGTCTGCGGCGATGTCTTTCACGGTATCATTCACCTCTGCACTCGTGGCAGAACTCCCATTTTGAGGAATACAAACTTTCTCGTAAGTCTCCATATTGACAAACCCCACGGTTCCTTCGGGGCAATCGTCTGCAAATGCTGTCTGAGCAAACAGACATGCGCAAACCATTATGATCACTGCTGTTAATCGATTTCGCACGACACACACTCCTGTGTAAAAGCTATATCAAAGCATCAAAGCTATCGTTCTTTTAACGACTCCAAACTGGACGAGATCCCATTTCATCGCGGCGCTCTTTTGCGCCTGTATTCCTGGCCGTTCTGCTACGAACGGGGCGGGCTTTTAGCAAGGTGTGTGCCAGTTGTCGTTAAAGTTACAAACTCGACAAATGAGACATCCCGTTGAATGCAGTCCATTGTAAACTATCTCGCCGAAAATATGACATTTTCGGCCTTTTGGCGGCTTCCGATGACTTATCCGACAAAAAATCCCATTGTTTCATCGAACAAAATACGCGTCATCCAACTCAGCCGGGGAAGGTACAACCTATTTATACAGCAACGTCCTCGAGGAGCTTTCGTATAATGCCAGCCAGAAGGACGCGTTTGGTCTGCTCGTCGGCCATGCCTATAGAAAGTGGATAAACCACCTGCCGAAAATGCGGCGGATTCCAAAACAGTGGATAACAAGGTTCTCAAATCGTCATTTTTTGCGGAATATCCTCCTGGTATGTTCGTTCCCGATGCGTCTGAGTTTCTGGATTTTGTTGAAATCAGTGCATTTAAGGATACTAATCCAGTGGATGACGCGCTCGAGTATGCGGCACGGCTTCGCCGGATTCGCGATTTCCGGAATGGCAATGTTCGCACCCAATCTATTTCGCGATACATCCACAGTGGTCACATAGAACAAAAAACTATTGCTTGTTTTCAGCCAGATCGATTTGTGCCTT
>JAZODZ010000159.1:0-10999 GCA_045597285.1 Myxococcota bacterium | reverse complement strand
TGCGCATACGGCTCGCGGGCACGGCTATCGGCTACGCCGATACGCCGTGTCGGTCTTGAGTATTGTTCCCCCCGATGATTATGCGTGCTTTGATGTGTTTGTTTTCGCCTACGCATCCCAAAAGAATCCACGTTGTACAAGTGCGGTGTAAAAACTTGTGTAAATACCGCAATAAGTGATAGTTAGAAACGCCACAATGGATGGGAAGATGCTCTGGGGTGGTTGGTAGATGATGTCAATTTTTGGTCGTTGGGTTGAAAAAGTTATGCGTCGGGGAAAGGCGTCGCCAGATGACGGGTATTTGAGCCGCCGTCTGGACGAGATATGTCCACTTTATGCGTCCCGATATCAGGAAATGATCACGGCCTTGTCAGAAAAGGCTGGCGATGGGGAGGATGCGCCGGACGCGTTGGATGTGTTGGCGTGCCTTGTCATGGAGGCGTTGGGCATTTCGATCGGGGATGCGGATTTGTCGGCGGCACGTGCCTACCTTTCGATTCTCATCGACAACGAGCATTTGCCGGCGCAGGCCCAGCTCAACGAGAACGAGCTTGCGACGCTTCGCGAGCTGCTGTTCTGTTATTTTAGCGGGGACGAGAGTGCAAATGACAAGGGAAGCGAAGTCCTTGCGCTGATCGAGCGCAAGTTTGCGAGTGACCAGTTTTCGCAGGCCCGCATCCTTCTGCAGATTTTCGAGACGAACAACGAGACGCGCCAGAACAATGAGCGCAACCTCTACTACGAGGAGATGATCCTGCGCCTGGAAGGGACGTCGGCACGAGCGCATGCGATTTCGTCCGAGACTGCCGAAATCGCGATGAAACCGTCGGCAGATGACGATGATGTGACGCGGGCGTTCTCCGAACTCGACCAGACCGGAAATGTTAGGTTTTATCTCTATCTGCGCGAACCTGCGGATGTCGAGAGGTGGCGCGAGTCGCTTTCGTCACTCGACGAGTCCGTGAGCGGATACCTGCTCGATTACATTCCCGTGATTCGATGGCGGAAGATCGGCAGCCCGGACATCCCAATTCAGACCCAAATTGGGCTTCACATGACGTTCGAGATGTTCCGGCGGTATGTGCAGCAGAAACTGCGGATGTGCTATTTCATCCTGCTGGCAAACGGAAACACGGAATACGAGTGGTTCATTTTCTCGTTCTCGAAGTGGAGCCGCGAGCATTTCGATGTCAACGTCTGCGATGTGTTCCCGATGATTCATCGAAGCGGAATCCTGGACGGGATGTGCCTCCAGGAAGCTCTCGACATCGCAATCGATCAGTTCTATGCACGCCGCATGAATGAGATTTCAATCACTTCCGATCAGCTCTCTAAGGCGTACCGTGAAGTTCTGAAACAGATATTTGGCAGCGATTTGTCTCAGATTCCGGCGGGCAACTATAATTTTGGGGATTTTTTGCTGGATTGGATACTTCCGTTTGATTACAAAAATCCGATGTTTGCATTCCAGCTTCATTTGATGATGTGAGAAGACAATGAAAAAAGTCATTCTTGGAATTTTTCTGACGGTGGTCATGGTTTTGAGTCTGGGGTGCAGCCTCGTGTTTGAACCGGATGTGGATGCCGTGAGCCGTCTTTTTGCGAGCATGCCGACTGGCGATAATCGCGTTGTCCGCGAGTTTTGTGACGGCGATGACGTATGCAAAAAACTGAACCAGCTCGCCGGCGTGGTGCGTTCATCGTGGTATCAGCCGAAAAAGGATTTTTATGAGTTTGAATTTGTCGAGGTGGCGGAAGACTCGGGGCGTTCGTATGTCCATGTGAAAATTCGTCTTCCGGCAAGCGGCAGCCAGCGCGAGACGCAGCTTCCGCTCGTGTTCGAGATGGAACGCATAAAGCTGAGATGGCATATCTATAAAGTCGAGGGGATCGACGAGTTCTTGCGCCGTGCGGAACGTGCGCGTGGCATTCTTTAATGAGGTAACAAATGGCCGAAGAGACAAAACCGCTGATTCTGATTGCCGATGACGATCCCGATCTTCGCCGCCTGGTGCGCATGAACCTCGAGACGACGTCGTGTGAAATCATCGAGGCCTCGGATGGTGAATCCGCCATAGAGCAGCTCGTGATCAACCGACCGAACCTGATCATCCTCGACGTCATGATGCCGGTGTTGACGGGCTGGGAAATCCTTCGCTATATCCGGACGCACGAGGACAAATCCATTGCGGCAACAGGCGTTCTGATGCTCACGGGCATTGGTGAGACGCTCAATGAACTGAGTTCCCCGATGTATGGTGCCGACGACTTTATCGACAAGCCGTTCAAGTCACAGGAACTGCTCTTCAAGGTGCGCCGCGTGCTTGCCAAAGTGCGCAAACGCGAAGGGCAGCAGGAATGAGTTTTGAGGCGTTCGAAGCGCGGCTTTGCTATTCGTTCAGGAACAAGGTGCTTCTGAAGGCGGCACTGACACATCGTTCCTACGAATTCGAGCATAGTGAGGAAGGCGTGAACAATCAGCGCCTTGAATTTCTAGGCGATGCCGTTCTCGGCTTTATCATGGGAGAGACGCTTTATCGTCGCTATCCGAAGTATCAGGAAGGCGAGCTTTCGCGGCTTCGGAGCCGTCTCGTGTGCGAGGGGGCATTGTGCCTGCTGGCTCAAAAACTTGAGTTTGACAGGTTCATCCTGATGGGAAAAGGCGAAGTCTCGGTGGGTGGCAGGCTGCGTTCCGGTACGCTTGCCGATGCTTACGAGGCCGTGATTGGCGCGATTTACCTCGATGGCGGCATTGATGAGGCGCGGCAGTTCATCCTGAGACATCATGCGGAGTTTCTCGAGAATCCCGACGGAAACTGGTTGGCACGTGATGCCAAGACACGGCTTCAGGAAATCGTCCAGGGCATGGCAGTTCACAAGGAACTTCGCTATGAGGTCGTGAAGGAAACCGGGCCCGGACATGCACCGACATTTGAGGTCGCTGTGATTCTTGATGACAAGGAAATCGGGCGTGGAATCGGCCATTCCAAAAAAGAAGCCCAGCAGTCTGCCGCGCAGGACGCGCTTTCCAAAAAGGCTTGGGGCAACGGGGAATAGAAACAGAGACGTTGAACGTCTTTGGAATTGACGCAGAACGTCGATGTCTTTACATGGTTGTTAGATGCTTTTACAGGCCGAGTGGGCCGTTACTGGAGTTGTGATATGGCAATCTGTCCAAAATGTCGTTGCGAACTGCCTGAAGTTGGCATGCGTTGCGAGAATGATGGCTGGTTTGGCATTGCTCCCGAAGATTTCGATGAAAATAACAATATCCTTGGACGGGCGTTGGGGGGGAGTTTCATTGCCCTTCATAAGCTCGGACAGGGAGGAATGGGCACTGTTTACGAAGGGCGTCAGATTCCGCTCAACCGAGTCGTCGCCATCAAGGTCCTCTCACGCCTTCATCTCACCGATGAACAGGTTCTGACACGGTTCGAACGCGAAGCCAAATCGGTTGCACGCGTCGTGCATCCCAATGTCGTGCAGCTCATCGATTCCGGTATCGAAGGCAACGATATCGCCTATATCGTCATGGAATATGTCCAGGGTGTCGAGCTTTCGAATTTGGACGATTCGGAGTTTTCAGCCCTGTTTATCGTCCATGTGGCACACCAGGTTCTCAATGCCCTGTCGGAAGCCCATGCGATGAATGTCATCCATCGCGATCTCAAGCCCGACAACATCATGATTACCTCTGAAGACGGCGACAGCCACTTCGTCAAAGTCCTCGATTTCGGGCTTGCCTCGCTTTCGGATGGCAGCCGTATCACGGTTGCAGGACAGGCCCTCGGCACACCGTGGTATATGTCGCCCGAGCAAGCAACCGCCTCGCCTGTCACGGAAGCGTCCGATATCTACTCGCTTGGCTGTGTCCTTTATGAAATGGCAACGTCGAAGCCGCCGTTTCCGGGCAACCGTCCCTATAACGTCATGATGCAACACGTCAATGCGCAGGTTCCGCCGCTCGTTCCCAGACCCGGTGTCGAACCTTCGACTGAACTCGTGCAGTTCATCATGAAGTGCCTGGAAAAGGATCCTGCTGACCGCTATGCGTCCGCCAATGATGCACTCGAAGCCCTTCACAATGTACCCGAGTGGGCTGTCGACGTGCAGTGCGATCCGAGTCAGTCGATTAAACTCAGCGTTCTCCAGCTCTCGGAAATGGGACGAAAGAGTTCCGAGATAATCAGCGAAATATCCGACGCGATTGCTTCCGGGGAATCGCCTGCCGTCATCCGGGATGCCGTTGCATCGACATCATCGGGAGTCTCTCCATTGCCGTCCCCCTCACTCGCGCAGGTCACATCGGTTTCACCGGTCGTTGCAACATCTGTTTCACCCGCAGTGTCTTCTTCTGCCGCTTTGTCTTCTGCTCTGACCCCGGCGCCTTTGGCTCAGGAACCGGCTTTGGCTCCCGGAGCGCCAGCAGTTTCGCCTGCCTTGGGTCCGTCCGTGGCCCCGGTTTCCAATACGTTCAGAGCCAATTCGCGGGTCGATGAGTTCGAATCGGCACCTACGATTCCGAGTTTTTCTGCCTATTCGAAGGCTGATATCAAAAACGAGCTGAAGAAAAAGGCAGAGCAACAAAAAGAAAATGAAGGGGATGATGGGCTCGAATTTTTACTGCGCGGAAAAAATCTAAAAATCCTCATCTCAGTTGGCGTTATCGTCATGCTCCTTCTGATTCTGGCGATTGTTCTGGCAATCATGGAATAAATCGTCTTTCGCGAAAAAGGACGTTTGCAGACAAAAAAAAAGCAGCTCAACGAGCTGCCTTTTTTATTCCGCGACCAGGATTCGAACCTAGATACTTGGCACCAAAAGCCAATGTCCTACCATTAGACGATCACGGAATACATCCGCGATATCGCAATCGACGCGATGCCGTTCTTTCGATGAAAACTCATTTCACTCTCAAGAACGGCAATTATTAAAACATTTTTTTTGTTATTTTGTCAAGCTAAAAAGATAAAATAATGCAACACTCACAGCATTTCTGAATCACGTGGTGGTGCCTGTTCGCCGTATGCGCCAACGGCGCATAGGCGAGCACGCGGCGGCGTATCGGCGTAGCCGATAGCCCCGCCCCCCGTAAAAAACGCTCACGTCGCGGCTAAATAATCTGCATGACAAAAAATAGCGAGAACATGAACCCTAACAGCAAGAAAAAGAGGCAGAGCAGCATCACGCCCGACGTCTGTTCCGGAATCGAACCGGCCTCTGCGCTCCCCGACGCCAGAAGCGCGTTCCAGCGCCGACGCCGTTCCAGAGCGTTGATGACCACAAAAATCAGGCAGACGAGCGTGCCGATGCCAAACCAGACCACGAGGATCACGTTCATCACGCTTTTCTGGTCGGCCTTTTCGCGCTCGAATCGCACGGCATCAGCCTTCTCCGTCCGCACGCGCATCTCGATCGACGGAGAATGCTTGAGCGCAAGCAATGCCAACGCATAATCGCGGACGAAGGCCACCTTCTCCGGATTGGTTTTCAGCAGGCCCTCGAGCAGCGCCGCCTCCGACGCGTATTCGGGATAAGCCTGCATCATCCCGACGGCATAATCCGCCTGCAACACGTCGGGCAGTTTCTTGGCCGAGGCCACGATGGGGAGTGTCTGCGACGAGTCCGCAGTCCCGACGGACGACGCGCTGACACGGGCATACAGAATCGACGGATTGTCCTGAAAAACATAGTCGAGATCGAGTTCCGCACGGCCATTTGCCGACGCCGGAATGACCTGCCGACCGATCCAGGCATCCCCGTCGAAATAGTCGATCGTGATATCGGTCATGCTCCCGACCGGCGTCACCTTGAAGATGGGCCGATAATCGGGACGCAGATTCGGCACATCCAGAAGGACGGAATGGATCGGCTTTTCCGAGGGGACGAAACTCGCGTAATATTCCGCATTTCCCGCACTGATTTTCAAATCGACCGGTGCCGAAAGCGTCAGCTTGAAACGCCCGACGCCATTGACGGAAACGGTTTCAGGAAAGGACGCCTTCTGCCCATACGTCTGCTCGATCGAAGCCTTGCCGCGCCACGGCTCGCCATCGTTGAATATGGCAAAATACACATCGTTCGGATGATCGAACACGAACGCCGCCGGCGCAATGCTCCTGAAAAAATGTTTTCCCGCTTCGTGAAACTCTCCGACCACCAGCGGCCGTTCCGAATTGAACGTGCCCGTCGGCACAATCGCCGACTTGCGGATCTTGCCCTTGTCGTCAAACAACACGACCTCCAGACCCGCCGTCAGACCCGCGGGAAACGGCGGCATCCGCATTATCGCCTCGCCATTCACGGGCAACTTCATGTGCTCGCTGTCCCCAATCTGGCCGCCGTCCTTGTCAACCCAGCGGCTTTCGAGCGAATACCCCGCAAACTGCGAACCCGTTTCGAGATCGCGGGCCCATACCGCCGCCACGTTGTGCTGTGTTTCCGACAGCCGATCCGCCGTCGCCACGTGAAGCCGCTGGGTGTTGTCGGGAAGCGAATACACCAGGTAAGACCCCATGATCGCAAACAGAATGATAAAATATGCCCAGGCGAGATACTTCATGCGATTTCCATTAAAACAAAGCCATAAAAAATTTGATTCCACACCGCGAATCCATGATAATACTTTGCGAGTTTTTTTTGGGAAAATTCCCGCATTCAAGTTTCTTTATCAGAGCCAGGTCATGTTCAAATCACGCATTCCAGTCATCAGTGCCATTGCTTTTGTGTGCGCTTTATGCGCCTGCTCATCCGGCAAGACCCAGGTTACCACCGCGACGAACAACACTGTCAATAACGTCAATACCGTTCAGAGCGCCTCGACTTATTCGCCAGTCGATGAAGCGATGCGGCTTTTCAACAATCGCGACTTCGCGGAATGCATCAAATATACGACAAAGGTCATCGATTCGGAAGGTGCCACCGCGGAACTCCTGACGATCCGCGGCATTGCGGAAGCCAAGCTCGGCTATACATACGTGACGTATAAAGACCTCATCGCCGCTGTCCAGATGGATTATTCCGTCACGACGCTACTCAACCTCGGTAATGCCTACCGTATGTTCGGTTACTGCATCCGCGCCGTCGACGCCTACCAGCAGGCACTGGCCCTCGACCCCGACAACACCATGGTTCTCATGAACCTCACCTCTGCCTATACATGCTACGACAATCGCGAGGCTGCCTATAAAACATTCGAAAAAGTCGTCTCCGATTTCCCGAAAGACGCCGTGGGCTTCGTCAATGCCGCCACGCTCAAAGCTCTCGACGGAGACCTCGCACAGGCGCGTACAGCCGCCGAAAAAGCCATCTCCCTCGAAGCCTACAGACCCGCCTACAAAATGCTCAAATACGTCTGTGAACAGACCGGCGACGCACAGTGTGCCAAACAGGCCGAAATCAACTATAACCAGAACAAGCTCAAATCTAAAGGCTACGCAAGATAATTGGGTAACTGTTCAGCCCTCAGCATGGACATTGAATTGGCGCGGTTGAACGAGCATGGCCCGGCAACGCCGGGGGATTAACGGAATCACCCAAAACGTGAACCCCGTAGGGGTTCATATCTTGAAAACTTTCCCTGTTCCCCCGGTAGGCGCGCCAACCGGGGGCTACAAACATTGAAGCCCTAACGGGCTTCGTCGTCTCACGACTTTGCGCTCCCCCCGGGGCGTACACCACAAACAATATAATTATAACAATATATAACAATTATATTATTTGGACAAAACCGCAGACATCGTGATATCCATATCCGTACCGCGCTCATTGAGCATATTAATCATGACGCTGAGAATTGTATTATCGCTGAGTTTTTTCGTATATAATAATTTATCATCACTTTCTTTCTTAAAGCCGGCATCCTGAAGGCGCTTTTCATAGTCGCTTAGAAATTCGGATTGGCGATTATAAAACGTATATGTCAATTCGCCGTTATTGCCATCAGTTTGTTTTGCATATTCGGCGGCAAAGCCCTGATCGAGCGGATAGGGAATGCGTGGATCGGCCTTGATATAGCGCTTTTGCATATCCCGGGTGCGCGACATCGTTACCCAAACCTCGCCTTCGCCTTCGGTGATACTGATCACGGCAAACTGGTCGCCCTGGACTTTTTCGTAATTCGTATGATAGCCGTTTGGAATCGGTGTGAAGCCGGCCTCGCGAAGTTGAGATTCTATTTTCTCGACGATGTCACTGTCTTCATCTGAATTCGCAAAATAGTGGGCAATGATGACATTGCCGTTCTCATCCTTTTCATCCGAATCGAATTTGGCGTCGATTTTCGGAAATTCGACGGGGGGATCAGCGGGTTTTGCGGCATCGGGCGCATCTGGCGCGGCGTCATCGTTTTTTGCGGCTGTCGCGGCATCGTCTTTAGGCATTTCGTCTGTCGTAGATTGAGTAGTTTCGGGTGTTTTGTCCGATTGGGCCACATCGACAGCGTTTGGCGTCTGCGTTTCGGCAGGCTGCGTCTTTGAACTGCAAGCCGTGAGGCAGGTGATGAGAAGTAAAACGGGCAGAATGTGTTTCATAAAAAATCCAAATAAAAAGCCCCCTGACCGAATTGGAAAGAGGGCGGAAGAGGGAGAGAATTAGAGGCTCATATCGCGGGCTTTCTTAGCGGCATCGTTGCATTTGGGCGTGCCGCCGGGGGAATCGCCGTAATAGAGGCAGAAGTGACCGCCGAGTGCCCAGCCGCCTTTCGGGCGTGTGTTGCTCTGGTTCGTGAAGGGATGGCCGGGATTTCCGCCCATGATGGCGGCATGCGGACGCTGATGGTAACCGCAGGCGACCCAACGACCGTCCTTGAGCTGAATGGCAGCAGGACGTGCGTCCCAGCTCCAGTTGTTTTTGTTGCCCCAGTAAGTTTTGTTGTCCGCAGCGACGTTCGGATTGCGGATGCTCTTGAAAACGGTGGTATCGGCCACGGTCATCGGCGTGCAATCCGAGTGATAGCCGGGGCTGGAATCCCAGGACACGTTGAACGCCTTTTTGGTCGTCAGGTCGATGATCGTCTTGGTCTTTCGGCCGGTGTCTGCTTTGGCGACCTGTTTTGTCGTGAGGGCATGGAGACCGCCGGCACCGATCGTGCTGGTATCGATGTGTCCGGTATCGTTAGAGCCACCGCCGCCATTGCTGCCACTGCTCTTCGTGGCACCGCCGACTTCGGTGTAGGCTTTGGAAATATAGCCAGTTTTGGGGCTCGTGATGCGGAGCCAGCCATTCGATTCGCCGGTATAGGTGACTTTCGTGCCATCGCTCAGCGAGCCAACGACTTTGCTGTTTTTGTTAGCCGATTCGCGGACATTGAGGCTGCTGCTGACGATGACGGTCGTCGTCTTGGCACCGGATTCGTCGTTGTTCGCAGGAGCCTGCGTTGCAGCCTTGGTGTTTCCGCCACTCGGGTTGTTCGACTGGACATAAGAGCCGGAAATATAGGCAGTGCCGCTCTTGTAGGAAATCTTGTACCAGCCATTTTCGGAGCCCTGGACGTTCACTTGCGTGCCGTAACTCAGAGAACCGACCGCCTGATAGTTTTTGCCCGGACCTTTGCGAACATTGAGCGATGTGGCGTTGGTGTACATCGTCTTGCTTGCAGTGGACGCACCCGTCGCAGTTGAAGTGGATGCGCTTGATGTCGACGCACCCGATGCAGTGGACGTGATCTGCGTGTAACTCTTGCAGATATAGCCCGTCTGCTGGTTGTAGTTAATCTTGAGCCATCCGTCTTTTTCGCCAGTGTAAGAGACTTTTGCGCCATTGGCGAGGCAGCCGATTTTTGAGTACTTCTGACCGGCGTCGGAGCGGACATTGAGGCCCTTGCTAGCAGTGACCGTTGCTGTTCCCTGAGACATCATTACCTCCTTTTGGGGGTTATTGTTAATCACACTCACCTAATGTTTATTATCGCATAAAATCCAAGGGGTTGCAAAGAGATAAATAACCGGGCACAACAATAATGGAGAGGGTACCGCGATACCACAATTGTTTATGTGTTGTGACACGAAATTGCCATTGAGTGTTCAGACTCGACAGTTTTGATCGATTTGTGTTAAACATGACAATTGGTGTTCATTTGTTACTAGAGACCCACTGGACATGATGGATGCAATGACACGATGATTACTCAATTCTTTGGATATTGATAATATGAAGTTTAAAGAATTTCTCACGCAGGATGTTTCCCTCGATACAATTAAAACCAAATTCAAAGAGTTGAACCCAAAACATAAAATCAATAAAATCATGCAGAGTGCACATGAATTCAGCACGAAGCATTCCGTGGCACTTCGAATTTGTCTGGCTGTCATCTTTGCGTTCATTGTATTTTGGCAATCATGGCATGCGGACGATGCGTATCATGGCTATATCATGGCCCGGCATCTCGCCGAGGGAAAAGGACTGGTCTATAATGTGGGGTATCGTGTCAACGCTTCGACATGCCCGTTGCTGACGCTATTGGATGCCGGTATTTTTAAATTAATCCATAATATGGAAGCGACAAGCGTCATTATTGGCGTTGCAAGTTCCGGAGTCGCCGCAACTGTGCTATTTTTCAAGTTCTGCAAAAAATTCAGGTACGCTATTTTTGCTTTTATTGCGATGATTATGAGCTATTGTTTTATGTCTTATACGGCATCCGGGCTTGAGAATTCACTGCTCTTCCTCTTCGGAGCCTTGTTTCTTTCGTGCTATTTTTCGAATGACGAATTCAACGCAAAAAATCTCTTTGTTCTGGCATTATTGCTTGCGTTACTCGCTATGACGAGAATGGATACGGTTCTCATCTTTATCCCCATGATCGTGAGTGTCTATCTGTTCAAAACAAAGGTGAAGTTTGCAAAGCGCGTTGGAATAGGATTTCTCGGACTGCTTCCGTTTATCCTGTGGGAAGTATTTTCAATATTATATTATGGGTTCCCATTCCCGAATACACTCTATGCTAAAGTTTATTCAGGTTATCCATTGTCTGATTATATGGTCAGAGGATTCAGATATT